>CAYNOM010000005.1:0-2544 GCA_964398415.1 uncultured Polyangiales bacterium
GCCGACCAGAAGAGCGCGTTCAGCGTGCGCATGGTGGAGCAGGTCTGTCACATCGAGCGCTACCGACAGAACATGCGTGAGCGCGAGGGCCGCGAGCTCGATGCCGAGACGGCAGCCATGGAGTGGATCGCGCGCTACGCCGCAAGCTTTCCGCGCTGAGGTGTGCCCGGACCCCGGGCGGAGGCGGATCGAGACGTTTCCTTTTCGTGTCGAGGCTCGTATTCTTGCGTCATGGCAGACGAGAAGCTCGTGGTCTTATACCTCGACGACAGCCGCGCAGCTCTCGACGCAGTCCGGTCGGCGCTCACCGCCCACGGCTACGACGTGATCACGGCGCGCTCTGTGCTCGAAGCCCATGGCCACGTGGCGAAGTGTGACGTGGTGATCATCGACTTCCACATGCCCGACATGAATGGCGGTGAAGCGCTTCAGGCGCTCACGGCCGCCTGCGGCCAACCGCCACCCCTCTTCTATCTGTACACGGTCGATTCGGCGATTGCCTCGAGCTACAAGAGCCTTGGCTTCAATGGCGCTTTCACGGGCAAGGGCAATACCGACGCCCTCGTGACGCAGCTAGGCACCGCCGCGCGCATCATGCGCATGCGTCGCTTCGTCGCCGCGCGTCGCGCCTGAGTCGTCTTCCCGCCTCGGGGCTCGAGCGGGTTCCTTGGGTCCGCGCGCATCGGGGTCTGCGCTGCGCACCTTGGCGCGCCTCGTCGCATGATGTGTGCGCGACTTGGGCCACAGCTATTGCCAGCGCGCGACGCGTGCCTGACCATTGGGATCATGGAGAAGGCACGGCCCATCGGCATCGACTTGGGAACCACTTACTGTTGTGCAGCGCAGGTGATCGATGGCAAGCCCAAGGTCATCGCCTCGCGCCTCGGCTACACGACGATTCCTTCGATCGTGCACTACGACAAGACGGGTCAAGTAACCGTGGGCCACGCTGCCGAGCGGCGCATGGTGCTCGAGCCGAACCAGACGATCTACGGCTCGAAGCGCTTGCTCGGTCGGACGTTTCAGTCCGACGTGCGTGAGAAGTACCAACCGCATTTCACCTACGAGCTCGTGTCCGACAAGGACGAGCTCGTCGCGGCCAAGGTGTGTGGCACCGTGGTGCCGCTCGTGGAGGTGTCCGCGTTGATCTTGCGCGAGCTCCGCAGCGCGGTGCAGACGGGCCTCGGACAGCTCGTCGACCGCGCCGTGATCACCGTGCCGGCGTACTTCAACGAGACGCAGCGCGCCTGCGTGCGCGAAGCGGGACGCCGTGCGGGACTCGACGTGATTCGCATCATCAACGAGCCGACGGCAGCTGCGCTCGCCTACGGTGTGGGGCGCGGCGAGAGTAAGCACGTGCTCGTGTTCGACCTCGGCGGTGGCACGTTCGATCTGTCGCTGATCAAGATCGAAGGCGACATCTTCGAGGTGCTGGCGGTCGGCGGCAACAGCTTCCTCGGCGGCATCGACTTCGACCGCAAGCTCATGGAGCTCGTGTTGCAGAAGGCGGGCAAGGGTGGAAATCGCCCACGCCTCGACAGCGTCGGCAAGGAGCGCTTGCGCGCCGCATGCCAGGAGGCCAAGCACACGCTCAGCGCACAGATGGGGGCGGTGATCGAGCTGCCGCACTTCATGCTTGCCGATGGCACCAAGATCGATCTCTCGGTGCCCGTGACGCGCGCAGAGTTCGAGCAGGTGAGTAAGGCGCTGGTCGACGAGTGCATGTACGCCGTCGGCGACGTGCTCATGGATGCGGGCAAAACGCCCGACGAGATCGACGACATCCTGCTCGTCGGAGGATCGACGCGCATCAGCGCCGTTCAGCATGCGCTGCGCGAGATGTTCAAGAAGGAACCTTCGAAGCGCGTGCACCCGGACGAAGTCGTGGCGAGCGGCGCCGCGATCGCGGCCGATTCGCACGACAAGATGGACGGCGCGATCCTCACGGACGTGGTGCCGACCGCGATCGGGCTCGCCGGGCCCAAGGGACGCTTCGTGCCCATCGTCGCGCGCAACACAACGCTGCCGCACAAGATCACGGCCAGCACGGCCATTGCTCCCAACACCAAGGAAGTGAAGCTCGCCGTCTATCAGGGCGAGAGCCCGAAGTCGAAGGACAACGATTATTTGGGCACCCTCGTGATCGACGGCTTGCCGGGCGCGCCGCAGCCGCTGCGTTGCCAGCTGCTCTTCACGCTCGACGCCGAGTGCATTCTCAAGGTGTATGCCGCGATCCCCGAGATCAATCTCAAGCGTCAGGTCACGATGATCACGCAGTACACGCCCGACGACGTGATCGAGCAGATGGGCATCGAGCGCATTCGTCTCAAGGCGCCCGAGCTCGCCACGGCGCTGCGCGGAGAGGGGCCGCCACGTCCCATGCCCGCTCCTGCAACGCCGGACAAGGCACAGCCTGCCGCCGCGCCCGACGAAGCCAAGCCCGGCTTCTTTGCCTGGTTGCTCGCGCTGTTCGGCCGCCGCAGCTGAAGAACTGTCGAAAAATGGCTCAGAGCCGCTTTCGTCCTCTTACTCCGCGCAAATGCC
>CAYNOM010000005.1:2554-25045 GCA_964398415.1 uncultured Polyangiales bacterium
GAGCTCGGCTTGCGACGGTGCGCCGGGTGAGCTTCGCGCCCCGGGCCGCGCAAATGCCGCGTTTGTCACTGAAGTCAGCGCTGCGTTTGCGCGGTCATTCGGCTGCTGCGGGCAGCGGCTCGTAGGCGCACAGGGGGTCTTCGCCGAGCACGTCGCCTGTCATCGAGAAGCCGCGAGCGCGCGAGCCACCGCAGGCAAAGCGGTACTCGCAGCGGCCGCAGCGCCCGTGAAGCTGGTCGGCATCGCGCAAGCGCCCTAGGGCCTCCGAGCTGCGATAGAGCTCGTCGAGCGCCGTCTTTCTCACATTCCCGAGGAGTGGGTAGGGCAGAAAGCCCGCTGGATATACATCACCGAGGTGGGAGACGAAGATGACGCCGTTTCCATCGCGGATGCCAAAGCCCATGGCCAAGGCGCGTCGTTCGACGTCGGCCTGTCGGCCCTCACGCAGCTTCTGCTCGATCCAATAGCGACGATAGTGGGGCGCCTCGACCGTGCCGACGCGGAACGGCGCGTCAGGGGCGATGCGGTACACCCAGGCAAACAGCTCCTCGATCTGCTGCGGTGTGGGCACCGAGAGCGCCGTGCCACGTCCCACGGGGACCAGCAGAAACAGGCTCCAGCGCTTCACTGGCGGCGCCGCGTGCTCGCGCAGAAGCTCGTACATGGCTTCGACGTGCGGCAGCGTGCGCGCCGTGATGGTGGTGTTCACCTGCACGGGGATGCCCGCGTCTCGCGCGGCAGCGAGCGCGCGCATCGAGCAGTCGAAGGTACCCTTCACGTTGCGAAATGCGTCGTGCACCTCAGCGTTTGGCCCATCGAGACTGACGCCCATGGCCGCGATGCCGGCGCGCTTGAAGCGGTGGATGACGTCGTCTGTGAGCGTGGGTGTCGTGCTCGGCGTGACCGACACCGGTACGCCCTTGTGCACGCCGTAGTCGATCAGCTCGAATAGGTCGGGCCGCTTGAGTGGATCGCCGCCCGTGAGCACGAGCATGCTGCCCATCCTGGCGACGCTGTCGATCAACCGCTTGCCCTCTTCGGTCGTGAGCTCCTGCGGGTGCGAGCAGGGCTGAGCCTCGGCACGGCAATGGCTGCAGGCGAGATCGCAGGCGCGCGTCATCTCCCAGTACACGTTGCGCGGGGCGCTTGCATACACGTAGCCAGGGAACTGACCTTCGATCTTGAGCGGTCGTACTGCGCGGGAGGAATGCTCGGGGTGGCCGCCAGAATGGGAATGCATGTCCTCGCCTTCAGCAAGTGGCGTGCCGAAGGACGAGGTCGCCGTCGTTTGCGTGCAACCGTGCTCAGCTCCAGGGCTCGAGCACGTGGGTCACCCAGCGCAGCTCGAGTGCCCGCTCGGCGAAGGCAACGGCGGCGGGGTCAGCATCCTCGCACAGCGCCTGCCACAGCTCCTCGTCGAGCTCGCGGTCGACGATGAGGGCGGCCTCGAGCTCATCGCCGAGCGCCGTGGCGCGTGCTGCGGCTTCGAGCGCCGACTGCTCGCGAAACACGTAGGCCGCGTTGCGTGCGGCGTCGATCCAGTCGCGTGCGAAGCTGTGCCCCTCGGCCAACACGACGCACACCCGACGCTGCAGATCTTCGCCGCGGTGGGCGAGGTTGCGCGAGGCGTAGCTCTGGGGAGCGCGCGAGAGCTGGCCGCGCAAGAGATCGAGCAGATCGAGCGGGAAGGGCCCGCGTGCGTACACGATGACGTCGAGCGAGCAATACGGATCGGCCGCGAGCCTGAGCTCGACGGCGCGTTGGGCCACGTCCCTGTGCGCGAAGGGGTCCTTGCTGTGAAGCCACAGGGCTGCGTGTCGGGCTCCCGCGCCTCTGACATCCGAAAGGCCCGTACCATCGTCGAGGTTCACGCGAAACACGTCGCGTGGCAGCCCAGCGTCGCGCACCAAGTGCGGCCGTGGCAGCTCGTCGAGCCTCCTGCCCAGCCGATCTTCGGCGTCGAACAGGGCTCTCTGCAGGGCGTCTTCGTCGAGCGTCCTGGTGCGGCGCACGCGATAGGGCGGCGCCGAGTCGAACGTGACGCCGTCCTGGGCCGCAGTCGCGCGCATGGCGGTGCCAGGCAAGAGCGAGAGCGGAAACACTTGTGCGTGTGCGGCGATGCCGTGGGCGATCAGAAAGTCGACGCCCCGAGCCACATCATCGGCCGTGTCGCCGGGCAGGCCGATCATCAGATCCACGAGCAGGTCGATGCCCTGATCGCGGAGCATACGCGCGACCTCGGCTACTTTGTCCGGGCTACCGCCACGTCGCACGCGCTTGAGGGTCTCGCGGTTCACCGACTGAAGGCCTATCTCGAGCTTGGTGAACCCCGCACGTGCGAGGGCTTGTGCGTGCGCCGACGTGAGCCCCTCGGCGCGCACCTCCCCGAAGAACGACAGGCTCTTGTCTGCGTTGACCTCACACAGCGCGTCGAGCAGCAGCTCGAAGTCGGGACGATGATTGAAGGTGGGATCGAGAAACACCACCTCGCGCGCTCCACGCCTGCGCACCGCGTCGATCAGGTCTTTCGTGTCTTTGACATCGAGTGCTCGCAGGACGTTGCTGCTGCGCGGATAGAAGCAGTAGGTACAGTGGGACCGACAGCCGCGCACCGACTCGACGTACGTAGAACGCCGCGGATCGACGGGAACCAGGTCTTCCAAGTAGGGCGACGGATACTGCGTCAGGGCGAAGTTTGCGCTGGGGGCGGGCCCAAAGGGGCCCATGCCGAAGGGCGTGCGCACGGAGACGCCGGGCATGCCCGTCACCTCGCGACCCTCGAGCAGGCGCGCCATCAGCAGGGCGAAGGTGTCTTCTGCCTCACCCGTCACCGCCACGTCGAAGCCCGACTGCGACAGCACGAACGGGTTGTCGGCGCTGACCTCGGGTCCTCCAATCAAGATCTTCGTGCGCGGCGAGCGGCGCTTGATCTCGCGCGCGAGATGCAGGCTGCGCTCGACGTTCCACAGGTAGAGCGAGAGTCCGACGAAGTCCGGCTCGTCCTTGCACACGTGCTCGGCGAGCAGGCTGTCGCCCAGCGTGTCGGTGAGGTCGGGGCTCGCCACGGACAGCGACAGGCCCTGTGCATGGAGCCCGTGGACGCGCGCCGACACGGCCAAGCAGCCCGCGGAGAGCGGTACGTTGCCCGTGGAGGCAAGCGCTGTGGGCTGGGGAATCGGGAGCTGGAGGAGGTGCAGGAGCTTCACGGACGCTCCGCTCAGCGCAGGCCGAGCAGCTCGACTTCGAACAAGAGCGTGGCGTTGGGCGGAATCACGCCCGCCGCGCCGCGCGCTCCGTAGCCGAGCTCCGGTGGAATCAGCAGCGTGCGCTTGCCACCGATCTTCATGCCGGCGACGCCCTCGTCCCAGCCGCGGATCACTTGACCCACGCCGAGCTTGAACGCGAACGGGTCGCCGCGATCGACCGAGCTGTCGAACTTCGAGCCCTTCTGGCCGTCGATCCACAGCCAGCCGGTGTAGTGCATGGTGCACGTGTGATTGGGTTTGGCCTCTGCGCCTTCGCCTGCGCTCGTGTCCTCGTAGGACAGGCCGCTCTGGGTCGTGATCATGGACATGGCGGAACTATAGAGCTTCCGCGTGACCCATGCTTGGACGGCTCGTGCGGGGACGATCGCCGTCGAGAAACCCACGACTTGACAAAAAATGCCAAAGCACTCATTTTGGAAGCAATGATTGCTGCAACAATTATTTTGCGGGCCCTTGGCTGCCAGAGGGCTGCATGAGCGTGGGTCCAGGTTGTTTCGTCGTGCACAAGTTCGGGGGATCCAGCGTGGCGCGCGCCGCGAGCTGGCCTCGCATCGCCCAGGTCGTCGCGCGTGAGATCGAGCGGGGCAGGCATCCTGTGCTCGTGTGTTCGGCTTTGGGCGGCGTCACCGACGCCCTCGAGACGCTGGCCGAGGCCGGCACGGGCAAGGCGCAGCGCAGTGCAGCGCTGGCGCAGGTTCGCGCGCTGCACTTCGCGCTCGCTGCCGAGCTGGGGCTGTGTGCGGACGCTGTGCTCGGAGCCGAGCTCGACGCGCTCGCGACCGTGGCCGATGCCATGGGGCGCGCCGAGGCCTTCGATCCGCGCCTGAAGGCGCGTCTGTTGGCGAGTGGTGAGCTGCTCTCGACCAAGCTGGGCGCGGCCTTCTTGAGCGAGCGTGGCCTGCGTGCGCGCTGGGCCGACGCACGCGAGCTGCTGCGGGCGAAGGGCGCTGTGACGTGCCCGACGCGTGCCTACCTTTCGGCCTGTTGCGACTTCGCCCCCGACGCCGCGCTCCGAGCAGGGCTCGCGCAGGGCGCGGAGGTGACGATCACGCAGGGCTTCATCGCGGGCAATGCGCATGGTGAGACCGTGCTCCTCGGGCGAGGCGGCTCCGACACGTCCGCCGCCTATCTCGCTGCCAAGCTCGAGGCCGAGCGGCTCGAGATCTGGAGTGACGTGCCGGGTTTATTCACCGCCGATCCACGTCGCACCCATCACGCACGGCTCTTGCCGCACGTCAGCTACGCCGACGCGCAGGTGCTCGGTGCCCTGGGTGCCAAGGTGTTGCACCCGCGCTGCCTCGCCCCCGTGAAACACGCGCAGATTCCGCTGCATCTGCGTTGGACGGCGCGGCCCGAGGTCCGAGGCACGCGGATCGGCGAGGGGCATGCCGGCTGTGCGAGCGGCCCGAAGGCGGTCGTCTCGCGCTCCGGTCTGTGCCTGATTCGCATGCAGCGCGATCGCACGTGGCAGCCCATCGGCTTCATGGCCGACGTCGCCGCTTGCTTTCGTGATCACGGGCTACCCATGGACCTCATCACGAGCTCGCCGGCTGAGATTCGAGCGACCGTCGACCTCAAGGCGAACCCCGGCGCCGAGCATGCGCTCGCGGCGCTGCTCGAAGATCTGGGTCGCCATTGCTCACCGTCGCTCGAACCAGACCTCGCGTGCGTGAGCATCGCCGGCAACGGCATCAGTCGCAATCAAGAGCAGACGGCCGCCATCGCGCAGGTGCTGTCAGGGCTCGAGCTCCACATGGTGTGCCATGCGGCAGACGACTCGCACGTGAGTTACGTGATCGATGCGCGCCATGCGGACGGTTTGGTGGGCGCGCTGCATGCGGTGCTCTTCGAAATGCCCCGCGACGCGTCGCGTCTCGGCCCCTCGTGGCGCGAGCTCGAGCACGAGGCGCCTCGGGGGCCCGCATCGGTTGCGCCTTCGTCGATCGGCACGCGGCGTATGGCCAGCGTGTGATGGGGGCGAGCGCCATGCAGGGTGAGAACAGGCTCTCCGACGTGCGCTTTCGGGTGCCCACGGTGCGCGATGGCGCCGTGATGTTCGAGCTCGCACGTGAGAGCGGCGTGCTCGAGCCGAACTCCTGTTACGCGTATCTTCTCTTGTGCACGCACTTCGCGGACACGTGCATGATCGCCGAGCGCGGCGCTGAGGCCCTCGGCTACGTGGCGGCCTATCGTCCACCGCAGCGAAGCGACGCCGTCTTCGTGTGGCAGATCGGCGTGCGCAGCGATGCCCGTGGTCAAAGCCTCGGAAAGCGCATGTTGCATGCACTCGTCGATCTTCCGGGCTGTCGTGAGGTACGCTTCGTGGAGGCCACCGTGGCTCCCTCGAATGCCGCGTCGAAAGCCCTCTTTCGTGCATTTGCGCGTGAGCGCGAGCTCGGGTGCGAGGTGCTGCCTTGGTTCGAAGCCGCCGACTTCGGACCTCTCGCCCACGAACCAGAGCAACTTTATCGTATCGGCCCGATCAGGAGAGACCCATGAACGAAATCATCGACCGCCTCGAATCTGAGGTGCGCACCTATTGCCGCTCGTTTCCGACGGTGTTCACACGCGCGGAGGGCGTGACGTTGTACGACCGTGGCGGTAAGGCTTACCTCGACTTCTTCGCCGGCGCGGGAGCGCTCAACTACGGTCACAACGCGCCCTTCATGCGCGAGCGACTGATCGCGTACATCTCCGACTGCGGCATCGCGCACTCGCTCGACATGGCCACCGAGGCCAAGTGTGCGTTTCTCGAGACCTTCGAGCGCACGATCCTCTTGCCGCGCGACATGCGCTACAAGCTCATGTTTCCCGGGCCAACCGGCACCAATGCCGTCGAAGCAGCGCTGAAATTGGCGCGTAAGGTCACGGGACGCACCGGCATCATCGCGTTCACCAATGCGTTCCATGGCATGACGCTCGGCTCTTTGTCCGCCACGGGCAATGCGACGAAGCGTGGCGGCGCCGGGGTCGACCTCAGCCACGTGACGCGCATGCCCTTCGATGGTTACCTCGGTGAGGGCGTCGACACCCTGGACTACCTCGAGACCTTTCTCGCCGATCCCTCGAGTGGTGTGTCGGCGCCGGCGGCGTTCATCGTGGAGACGGTTCAGGGCGAGGGCGGCGTCAACGTGGCGTCCGTGGGCTTTCTGCGGCGCCTTGCGAGCATCGCCAAGAAGCACGAGGCGCTGCTGATCGTCGACGACATTCAAGTGGGCTGCGGTCGCACGGGGCCCTTCTTCATCTACGAGAAGCTCGGGATCACCCCCGACATCGTGTGCCAGTCGAAGTCGATGTCGGGCTTCGGACAGCCCTTTGCCCTGACCTTGATCCGGCCTGAGCTCGATCAGTGGTCCCCAGGCGAGCACAACGGAACGTTTCGCGGCAACAACCTCGCCTTCGTCACCGCGACGGCCGCGCTCGAGCACTACTGGCAAGACGATGCGCTCAGCTGCGCCGTGCAGCACAACGCAGAGCTGATCGCGGAGCGCCTGCGCAAGCTCGCGACGCGCGTCGGGGCCACAGTGCGGGGTCGCGGAATGATCCAGGGGCTCGCCTTCTCGGAGCCCGAGGTGTCTTGCGCTGCGGTGGGCGAAGCCTTCCAGCGTGGCCTGATCGTCGAGACCGCAGGGCCAAACGACGAGGTCGTCAAGCTCTTGCCTCCCCTGACGATCGATCAGATCTCACTCGAGCGGGGACTTGGGATCCTCGAAGCCAGCGTGAGGGCTGCCCACGAGAAGAAGGCCCACGGCGAAAGGACGCGCCTTCGGCCGGTGGCCAAGGGAGCCTGGTCGTGATCGTTCGCAAGCTCGAGGAGCTGCGTGGTGAGCGCGAGGTGAAGGGGGCGACGTGGACGAGCCGGCGCCTGCTCTTGCGCGACGACCAGATGGGCTTCTCGCTCCACGACACCACGATCCACGCAGGCACCACGACGCACATGCAGTACCTGAATCACCTCGAAGCGGTGTACTGCATCGAGGGCTCCGGCACGGTCACGTTGGTCAAGACGGGGCAGGTGATCCCGATCGAAGCCGGCACGGTGTACGCCCTGAACGAGCACGACGAGCACGTGCTTCGTGCCGAGACCCAGATGCGCATGGTGTGTGTGTTCAATCCAGCTCTCGTCGGACCCGAAGTGCATGACGAGCGCGGCGCCTACCCCCTGCTCGAAGGGAAAGCGCCGTAGGCGTGCCCCAGCAACGACGAGACTCATCATGCGAGCACGAGATCCATATTGGTCGCGCACCGAAGCTGAGTGGGAGATCGCCGAACGACAGGATCCGGTGATCTGGGGAGACGCCGCACAGGGTCCGCTGAGCGCAGCACAAGTGCGCTCGTTTCGCGACGAGGGCTACCTGGTCATGCCGCGGTTGTTCTCGCCGTCGGAAGTGTCGCGCCTGCTGAGTGAGGCACATGGGCTCGCGGCAGAGCCTAGCGTGCGTAGCAGCGAGGCCACGGTGCTCGAGCCGGACAGCGACGCGGTGCGCTCGATCTTTCGCGTGCACCGTGCGAGCCGCACATTCGATGAGCTTGCGTCCGATGCGCGGCTTTCTGGGGTTGCGCGTCAGATCCTCGGTAGCGACGTGTACGTCCACCAGTCGCGCATCAACTTCAAGCGGGGGTTCGACGGGCGCGAATTTCACTTTCACTCCGACTTCGAGACCTGGCACGTCGAAGATGGCATGCCGCGCATGCGCGCCCTGAGCGCGTCGCTGCTTCTGACGGACAACACCCCGCTCAACGGTCCCTTGCTCCTCGTGCCCCGCTCCCACCTCAGCTACGTACGCTGTGTCGGCAGGACACCCGACGAGCACTACAAGCAGTCGCTGCGTGCGCAGCGGTACGGGGTGCCCGACGTGCAAGCGCTCTCGCAGCTCGTCGACGAAGGCGGACTGATTCAAGCCACGGGCCCTGCAGGGAGTGTGGTGTTCTTCGACTGCAATCTGATGCACGGCTCCGCCGGTAACCTCTCTCCCTTTGCGCGGCACAACATCTTCGTCGTCTTCAACAGCGTCGAAAACCGGCTCACAGCTCCCTTTGCGCCTCTCTCTGCGCGCCCAGACTTTCTCTCAGAGCGCAGTCCAGTGCCGCTCGCATCGTACTGAGTGAGATGCAGATGACACGACTCGGCGAGGCAGACCTCACCATCGTGGTCGTGAGCTTTCTGCTCGTGCTCGCTTCCTTCACGGCGATCGGCATGCTCTCCGCGCGCCACCGAGAGAGCACCACGGCAGACTACCTCGTCGCCGGCCGTAGCGTGAGCCCGTGGCTCACCGCCCTGTCGAGCGTGGCCACCAACAACAGTGGCTTCATGTTCATCGGCCTCGTCGGGTTCACGTACCGCTACGGCGTGCAGGCGATCTGGCTGCAGCTCGGGTGGATCCTCGGCGATCTGGTGGTCTGGCTCGGCGTGCATCAGCGCGTGCGCGAGGTGTCAGAGAGCCTCTCGGCGACGTCGGTGCCAGCCCTGCTCGCCACGCGTGACGACGGTAAGGTGGTGCGGCCAACGCTGCTCGTGACGGGGCTACTCACGCTGTTCTTCCTCGGCGGCTACGCGGCCGCACAGCTCAAGGCGGGCAGCACGGCGCTCGAGGTGCTGTTCGGCTGGGATCCTCGGGTCGGAGCGATGCTTGGTGCTGCCATCGTCGTCACGTACTGTTTTTCAGGGGGGCTTCGGGCCTCGATTTGGACCGATGCCGCGCAATCGATGGTGATGCTCGGCTCGATGGCGCTGCTGCTCGTCTTTGCGAGTGTGCACGCCGGTGGGCCCATCGCGCTGTTTCTGCGCCTCGAAGCCATCGACCCTGCCCTCGTGCAGTGGCTGCCGACGGAGCTCGCGCTCGGCTTCGCTCTTTACTTTCTCGGCTTCGTGTTCGGCGGCTTGGGGGCCGTTGGACAACCCCACATCCTGATCCGCAGCATGGCCATCCGCTCTGCGGACGAGATCCCCCGCGCCCGTCGCATCTACTTCGCATGGTTTGTGCCCTTCAGTGTGGCGGCGGTTTACGCCGGCTTGTATGCGCGCGTGCTCTTGCCCGAGCTGCTGAGCGGCGCAGGCGACGCAGCGCTGGCCCAGGCGGCAGAGAACGCGCTTCCTCATCTGTCGATGCACCTTCTGCCGAGCGTGCTGATCGGCTTGATGCTCGCGGGGATCTTCTCGGCCACGATGTCGACCGCTGATTCGCAGATCTTGTCCTGTTCGGCAGCTATCACCCAGGACATCGTGCCCCGCTATCGGGAGTCGTACGCGGCCTCGAAGCTCGCGACGCTCGGCGTGACGCTCCTCGCGCTCACCATCGCGCTGAGCGCGAGTCAGGGCGTGTTCGAGCTCGTGCTCATCGCCTGGTCGGCCTTGGGGGCCACCCTCGGGCCTTTGCTCGTGCTGCGCGTGTTCGGTCGAGTCCCGTCCGCGTCGCTTTCGCTCGCGATGCTCGGCTCGGGACTCATCACGGTGGTGTGGTGGGGCGCCTCGGATCTCGCCGACGATGTCTTCAAGCTCCTGCCCGGGATGCTCGTGCCCTTCTGCGTCTACGCGGTCGCAGGGCTTCTGGCATCGGCCCGCGCCACCCGCGTCGCGCCTCTGACCGCGCGCGATCGCGAGTGACTCAGTCGTCGCTCGGGTCGGCCTTGACGTCCTCGCCGGGGGCCAGGATCGGCGCGGCGTCGAGGCCGGATGCATCCATCAGACTCGCGATCTCACGCAGCGCATCGAGCAGGGCGAGCTGGCGCTCTGCAGGCAGCGCACGCAGGCGGCCGACGAACTGCTCCTGCAGGGGCATGGGCAGATCGGCGTAGCGGGCCCGTCCCGCTTCGGTGAGCGACAGGGAAACGCGGCGACGATCCTCGGTGCCACGTTCGCGCGTCACGAGACCCGCGCGTACCAAGCGCTCGACGATGCGCGACACGGTGGCCGGCGAGAGCTGAACCTGGGCGCTCAACGACGCGACGGTGACATCCATGTGGGTCTTGGCGAGCTCCTCGATCGCCTTGAGGCAGAGAAGCTGCGGCACCGTCAGCCCCACATCCCGGGATAGATGCTTGGAGTGCTCGGAGATCCGTCTGACGATCTGACGGATCGAGCGAAGCACCTGATGCTCTACGGATGGATCGGACTGCATACGACGCAGTTGCTCAAGCTATCATGGGGCCCGCGTAAATCCAGGCCGCTCCGGCGACAGCTCACGAAGGACGTGACGCGCCTCAAGCCGCGGCGAGGGCGTCGCAGGCCTCCGCGCACTCGCGACAGGCTTCGCTGCACTCTTTGCACTCCGCGTGGTGATCGATGTGCGGCGCGCACTGGGCCTCGCAGGCTCTGCAGAATGCCGCACAGGCGCGCGCCAGGGCGGCGATGCTCGCGGCCTCGGCCGAGTGGTAGGCAGCCACTTCTTGCATGGCCGAGACGACCGAGAGCATGTTCATGACGGCGCGCTGGCAGCCTGCCATGTGCGCGTCGCCAGCGGCCAGATTGTCGGTGCAGTGGGCCAGACAGATCGCGCCCGCGGTACGGCAGCGGGTCGCGCTGCTGAGCACCGCGCTGAGCTGCGGAGAAAGCGGCGTGGTCGCTGGATGGTGCGCACCCGTGGCGTGGGCGGGGCCGTGGGCACGTGCTGCACATGCGGCCAGGGTGGTGGTTCCCAGCGCGGCCAGGCCCGTGACGATCTCTCTACGATTCATGGTTCTCCTCTGTCTGTCGGAGCCGCTCAGCGATCGTCTGAGCGCCGCACGGCGGCGACGCTCTCTTCGACCACGACCGCTCGCGGCTTCTTGCGCTTGATCAGCGACATCACCGCCAGCGCCGTACCCTGCGCCGGAGCTGCTTCTTGGGGCGCCACCGGAGCGAGCTCCGGCAGGTCGAGCAGGCCATCGTCTTCGTGCAGCAGGGCGTCGTCGTCGGCGTCGCGCTGCTCGGTGACGCGGGCTTCGGCGGAGAGCGCGTCGTCGCCGACGGGTGGCGACGCGAGCTCGGCCATGTTCTCGTGAGACGTGGCGTCGTCGCCGGCGCGCTGTTCGAGCGAGGCGGGCTGACCCTTGACCGGCGGCGCGGCGCTCGCGCCCGACCGCAGCTCGGCCAGGCGCTGCTCGAGCTCTGCCACCTTCTTGTCGACGCCGGCGCGGCGATAGGCCACGAGCGCCTTGTCGAGACGCCCGTCTCGCTCGAACAGCGCGCCGGCGAGGGCCAGTTTGCCTTCGCGCACGGCGACCTGTGCGGCCTTGCCCGGACGGCGCGCCTGGATGAAGAGCGTACGGGCGGCCTCGAGATTGCCGAGGTCGAGCTCCGCGTGGCCCTTACGTTCGAGGTGCGCGCGGTGCTCGTCCGCGTTCGCGGCCAGGGCGGCCTTTTGTCGTGCCTCACGCTTGCTGACCACGACGGACAGCGCGATCAGCCCGGCCCCCGCCGCGCACACCGCTCCGAACGCGATGAACAGCTCCATCTATCGCCCCGCCACGGCCAATCGTATCACGGCCGCCGGGATCACGAAGGCTATCGCGACCCTGCGCGGACACATCGCAGGGGCGTGACGCCGCGAGCGGGGCGCCGGGCAGTCCGCCCTGGCGGTGATGTTACCGTCCTGTACGGTGCGTCAGCTTACGAAGAAAACCGAGCCTGAGGTCGGTTTTTATGTGTAGTGTCATGCGTAATGAAACACGTTCCCCACACGGTGCTTTTGTGTGCGGCGCTGTGCAGCGCAGGGTGCAGCGCTTCCGGCGCGACGAGAGATGACGACGTTTCCGGTGTGGGGCAGACGGACGACCCCGCCTCGATGCCCACGGACAAACCGCCTCCAGGCGCCCCGGACGCTGGCCCTGAGGGGGAGGCGCCGATGCCCGGCCCCGATGTGCACGCGTTCGCGAACAGCTGTCGCGTGTTGCGCGACGGCGAGGGGCGCTTCGTCGTCGCGACCGAGGCCGGGCAAGGGTTTCAGCTGGTCGATGGCGACGCAGACGCCGCAGCGCGCTTCTTCATGAAGGCCTCGGACCTCGCGACCTACCTCTTCTACGATCAGGAGCGCGGCTATCTCGTGGCCGAGGATGGGCCGCTGCTCAGGCAGACGGTGTTGCAGTCGGACGTGCTCAGCCTGAACGATGGCTACGTTTCGGGCGCAGAGTGGAAGCTCGAGGTGGTGGGACAGAACCCGGAGCGCTTTCGCTTGCTGCACCGAAAGACCGGCGATTACCTCGGCGCAGAGGGGCTCGTCGATCAACAGGGGCAGGCGCTCGCGCTGAGCTTCGAGCCGGCGCTGGGGTGTGCCGAGCACCCTGAGCTTTCGCTCGATGCCGAGGGGGACGCCACCAAGAGCACCTTCGACGATGGAACGCTCTACGGCATCGTCGACACCCACTCGCACATCCTGTCGAACTTCGGCTTCGGCGGCGGAGGCATCTTCCACGGCGCGCCGTTTCATCGGCTCGGTGTCGAGCATGCGCTGTCCGATTGCGACGCCTTTCACGGGAACATGGGGCGCAAAGACTTCTTCGGCTACGGCTTTGACAGTGGCTCGAGTGGGCTCGATGCGCAGACCCTGCTCTCGCTACTCATCGCGGGTCAGCTCCCCGATGACAATCACGAGACGGCTGGATATCCAGGTTTCACCGGCTGGCCCAACGGACCGAGCAGCTCCACGCACCAAACCCAGTACTACCTCTGGCTCCAGCGTGCCTACCTCGCGGGCCTGAGACTCGTGATTCAGCACGCGACCACCAATCAGATCATCTGCGACTTCACGGTGGGGCAGGGCTTTCAGAAGGTGCGCTACGCGTGCAACGACATGGTGGCGGTCGATCGCATCATCGCAGAGTCGTACAACATGGAGCGCTACATCGACGCGCAGGCGGGAGGTCCGGGCAAGGGCTTCTTTCGCGTCGTGACCACGCCCGAGCGCGCACGCGAGGTGATAGCCCAGGGCAAAATGGCCGTCGTGCTCGGCATCGAGACCTCGAACCTCTTCGACTGCTTCTCGGTGCCCCACGACGGCGCGCCGACCTGCGATGAGGCGTACATCAAGCAGAAGCTCGACGAGTACTATGCGCGTGGCGTGCGCGTGTTGTTTCCGGTGCACAAGTACGACAACGCGTTTACGGCTGGCGATGGTCACAAGGGCTTCATCGAGCTTGGCAACTTCATCAACAGCGGCCATTGGTCGAACTTCGTCGAAGACTGCATCACGGACGTCCCGCGCAACTTCGACGGGGGGAGCCTCAGCTTCAAGGGGCTGAACCGACCTCGCGACAAGTACATGTCGCCCCCGCCCAATGACATGAGCCGCTTCGCGGAGCGGCCCGTGCGCACCCTGGCCCCGCACCTGTTGCGGCTGCAGGAGGGCGGTCAGCAGGGCGACTTCTGCCAAAACGCCGGCATGACGGAGCTCGGCGAGAGACTGCTGCGCGAGATGATGCTGCGCGGCATGGTGATCGAGGTCGATCACTTTCCGCGTCGTTCGTACAAGCGTGCCTTCGAGATCCTCGAAGAGAACGACTACCCCGCCGCTGGAACGCACGGCTCGAACTACAGCGGGCGCATCTACGCGCTCGGTGGTGTGTCGAAGTCGGGCCTCGGGCGCTGTCGTGATCCCGAGCGCAAGGGCGCCATGCTCGACGGACTGCGAGAGCGGGTGGAGTTGATCACCAAGAACGGCGGTTATCCCGCGGAGGGCTTCGGCCTCGATCTCAACGGCTTTGCCGGTGCGCCAGGTCCGCGCTTTGGTGAGCGGTCCGAGTGTAAGGCGCCTCAGGAGGACCGCGTCACCTATCCCTTCAAGTCCTACGCGGGCGACGTCACGTTCACCGAGCCGCGCCTCGCAAACCGCCGCCCCGACTTCAACACCGAGGGCCTCGTGCACATCGGCATGCTGGCCGAGTTGATCGAAGACGCGCGACGGGATGCGGAGTCGGAGGCCGATCTCGAACCCCTGTTCCGTTCGGCGGAAGGTTACCTGCGCATGTGGGAGAAGGCAGAAGCTCGCGCCGAAGCGCTGCGCGCGATGCAATAGCCTCCCACACTGATTCAGCGAGCGCGCTGGTCGAAGCCGCGGCGATAGTCGTCGAAGAGCTTGAGGATCGAGAGCGGAGCCTCGGGCTCTCGAGGCGATTCGTGTGCGGCCCCTGTGCGACCGACGTTCTCATGCACCAGGAGAAGGCGCGTGTCGGCGCGCGTCTTCACGAGCAGAAAGTCGTCCTGTCTCGTCAGCGCCGCCAGCATCGAGGTACCGGTTGGCCCTACGATCATCACGACCTCGTTGTCGGCGATGCTCACGGACCCCGGTGCGAGCGCGTCGAACAGAATGTCTTTGAAGTCGAGATGCGACAGCAAGCGGTCATCGACCCCAGCCCTGAAACCAGGACTGAAGAGCATGAGAGGAATGCGGTAGACGTCGAGCTGACCTTGCAGCCCCTTGTCGCGAAAGCCGTGATCCGAGGTGATGACGATCAGGGTCTCGTCGAGCAGCTCGCGCGCCTCGAGCTCCCGAATCACGCGGTCGAAGTACGCCGAATAGTAGTCGGCATTGGTGCGTCCCGAAGCTTCGTTGTACTCGTAGGCGTGGCCCCAGATGAACTCTTGGAACAGGAAGACTTTTTCGTGGGAGGTGATGAAGTCGATCACCTTCGGCAAGAGCACGGAGTCTTCGCAGCTGTGCTCGAATTCGTAGGGCGTGAAGCACAATGCACCGGCCTGCTTTGCCCGTTCGATGTCCGTCTCGGTCAGACGCACGATGTCGTCCCAGGCTAGCTCAGTGATGACGGGCTCGAGATCGCTCTGAGACACCGCGAATGCCGTCCGATAGCCGAGCGTTTGAAAGCGATCGACGAGCGAGGGGGCGTGCTTGACGTGCGCGTAGGCCGCAAGGTCGGCCTCGGAGTAGGCTTCGTAGGGGATGAGGCGCGAGCCGACGATGTCGAGCATGCCAGTGCGGCTGTCCTGGTTGTTCGGGAAGTACCGCGAGAAGCTGTGTGTGCGCGGCCGCTCGCGCAGAAAGAATGTGTCGGCCGGGAGTCGGAGGCTCTCCTCGTCGAGCTTTCTCGCGGTCATGGTCTCCATCACGAAGACGAGGACCTTCTTGAACGGTGTGTCGAGATGCGTTGGGCCCGTCGCGCTCCTGTCGAGCGTCGCGACGTTCGCGTAGGGGCGCGTGGACGAGCTGGGCGCGAGCCGGGGCGTGGCGCTCAGCTCGTAGAAGTCGTGGGCGATGTCGTAGAGGGGCGTGGCGACGCGCGTGGCGGCATGCACCTCGAAAGCGGTGAGCGTCACGAGGGCCGCGAGCGCCATGAGCGCATGGGTAGGATGCACGCGCAGCCGAGCACGGCCAAGGAGCAACGCACCCACATGACTCGACGCGATCAGCGCGATCAGAATCGCCCAACCCGTTTCGGGCAGTACATGGGTGAAAAAGTAGCCCGCCGAGCTGACGCCGATGTCGAGTAGGGAAAAGCGACGTTCGACAGCCGAGTCGAAAAAGAACGTGTAGGCGAAAATGAGACCCGCACTGCAATAGAACAGTGGAAAGAAGACGCCCAAGGCGGTCAGCCGCAGCCAGAAGAACGTCGTCCTTCTGCACGCTTCGTAGAGCCACCATAGGGCGCCCCAGAAGCTCGCCTCGACCAACAGCCCGACGAGGAAGTCGTCCTTGCGGGCGGCGCCGATGACTTGCCACTTGAAGACCGCGAGGGAGGCCAGCGTGCTCAGCACGAGCGCGAGCGTAAACCCCGGCCGTACCTGACGATCGTGCATGGAGAACTCAGGTCTTACCCCTTGCTCTCGGGCGGTGCCACTCGATGTCTCGCTTCATGCCGAGTTGACGAGACCGAAAAGCGGCTGCACCCTACGGGACGCACGCGGCGAATAGGACGCCGCAGCCTCACGTCCCCAGCGTGTGTTGCGGCTTCCTTCGGCAATCCCTCCCCATTGGCTTGGTCGACGACCCGAAGGTTCCGTTCGTCTGCGAGAGGTAACGTCTTGATCTTCGAAGATCCATCGCGCCGCCGCTGGCATCGATCTGTTCTGGTTCTTACTTTGCTCGTGTTGAGCGCCCTCGCCACGCTCGGCCTTGCGGCCATGGGGGTGGTGCTCCCGGTCGACCAGGCGCCCATCTTCGAGCGCCGCCCCAGTGTGCAAGCCGCTCTGCTCGGCCAGTGGCGTGATGGCTACGTGAAGCCGGTGTACACGGCGGCGGAGACCCGCAGGCTCGCTGCCAAACGCGCCGGCGAGAAGCGGCGCAGAGCGCGGCTCGTGGCCGAGGCCTCAGACACCGTGCTTCTGCTCCCGGAACACAGCGTGGTGGCCTTCACGGTGCGGGACGATCCGGCTGCGCGCGCGTCGCTCGAGCGCTCGATACAACAAGTGGATGTGGTGATCCCGGATTGGTTCAGCGCGGCAGGCCCGGGCTGTGAGCTCGAGGAGCATATCGACGCACCCACGCAGCGCATCGTGGGCGGCCACGAGGTGCTCGTGATGCCGCGACTCGCGAACCTGTCCGGTCACAAGTGGCAGGGCGCGGGTGTGGCGACGATGATGCGCGACGACGAGGCGCGAGCCTGTCTCGTGCAAAAGCTCGTTTCGCGGCTCGATGAGATCGATGCCGACGGCCTCAACGTCGACATCGAGGATCTGCAGCCGGAGGACTCCGAGCCCCTGCTCGAGCTGCTGGTCGATCTCAAGAATGCGCTGCACCCGAAGGGCATGCGCCTGACGGTGGACGTCGCGTTTCACGATCCTGCGTATGACCTCGAGTTCATCGGCGAGCTCGCAGACGCCGTGTTCGTCATGGCCTACGATCAGCACTACCCGTCTTCGATGCCGGGACCCGTCTCCGGTGCGGATTGGTTCGAGGATTCGGTGGAGCAGGCCTTGACGCGCATTCCGCGCGATCGCCTCGTGGTGGCGCTCGGGGCCTATTGTTACGACTGGACCCTCGGCGAGCCACGGCGACCCGCGGAGAGCTTGTCCTTCCGTGAGGCGATGGATCGCGCGCGCGCGGCGGGCAGCACGCCCGTGTTCGAGCGCGGCGCCGAGAACGCGCGCTATGGCTACACCGACTCGCGAGGGCGGGTGCACGACGTGTGGTGCCAGGATGCGCTCAGCGCCTGGAATCAGACAGCGACGCTCGCACGCTTCGGGCTGAACCGCGTGGCGCTCTGGCGCGTCGGCACCGAGGACGAGACGCTGTGGCAGTTCCTCGGTCAACCCTCGCGCAAGGCGCCCCAGGCGCTCGCTTCGATCCCCGCGAGCCGCGCCGTCGATCTATTCGGGAAGGGCGAGGTGCTCACGCTGCGTGCAGAGCCGACCGAGGGCCATCGCGAGATGCAGATCGACGCCACGGGCCGCATTCTGTCGGCTCGCTATACGCAGGCCCCCACGGGGTTCGTGGTCGAGCGGCGTGGCTCCACGGGCAAGGATGTGGTGCTCACGTTCGACGATGGGCCCGATCCAACATGGACCCCGCGCGTGCTCGAGGTGCTCGAGGAGCTCGACGTTCCGGGCACCTTCTTCGTGCTGGGCGATCAGGCGATGCAGTACCCGGGTCTCGTCAGCGAGCTCGCCCAGGCGGGTCACCTCATCGCGAATCACACCTTCTCCCATCCGCATCTCGAGAAGCTCACGCCGGCGGAGCAGGTCGTCGAGCTCAACGCCACGGCGCGCCTGATCGAGGGGCTCACGGGGCGTCGCTCGCCGTTGTTTCGCGCGCCCTACACGGCCAACGTCGATCCAGACCGACCGGAAGACTTGGGGCCGCTACGCGTGGCTTTGACCAATGACTACGTGTTCGTGGGCGCCAACGTCGATCCGCTCGACTGGGCAAGGCCAGGCGCCGCAGCCATCGCTGGGCGCATCATCGCGCAGGTGAAGCAGGGCGGTCGCGTCGTGCTGCTGCACGATGGTGGTGGCGATCGAAGCCAGACCGTCGCGGCCTTGCGCATCGCGATCCCCAAGCTGCGTGCGCTCGGCTACCGCTTCGTGTCGATGGACGAGTACATGGGCGTACCGCTCGAGGAGCTCTTGCAGCCCCTCGACCTCGGAGAGAAGGCGCTCGCTTACAGCAACCTGGGCGTGGCTCGCGCGCGCAGCTGGGGCTTCACGGCGCTCAGCGTGTTGTTCTTCGCGTGCACCCTGCTCGCCGTGGGACGCGTGCTGCTACTCGGGATCCTGACGCTCGTGCAAGCGCGCAGAGAGAGAGCACCTGCTCCCGAGGGATTTGCGCCTCTCGTCAGCGTGCTCGTGCCGGCCTTCAACGAAGAGAAGGTCATCGCCCGAACCGTCAGGTCGATTCTCGAGAGCGGCTACGACAACGTCGAGGTGCTCGTGATCGACGACGGCTCGAGCGACGCCACGGCCCAGGTGGTGACTCAGGCTGCTGAGCGCGACCCGCGTGTCAGGCTTCTCTCGAAGGCCAACGGGGGCAAGGCCCACGCCGCCAACGCAGGCCTCGCGGTGGCCCGCGGCGAGATCGTCGTCGCCGTCGACGCAGACACCATCGTCACCGCGGGTGCCATCGGACATCTCGTCGGTCACTTTGCCGATCCCCAGATCACCGCCGTCTGCGGCAATGTCGAGGTTGGCAACGTGCGCTCATGGCTCACGCGTTTTCAGGCCATCGAGTACGTCACGAGCCAAAATTTCGATCGACGCGCCTTCGCCTTGCTCAACTGCGTCAGCGTCGTGCCGGGTGCGCTCGGCGCATGGCGTCGAGACGCGGTGCTCGCCGTGGGTGGCTACAGCACCGACAGCCTCACGGAGGACGCCGACCTGACCCTTACCGTTCTTCAAGCGGGTGGGCGCATCGCCTACGAGCCGCGCGCGATCGGCCGCACGGAGGCGCCCGAGAGCGTGTCGGCGCTGCTCAAGCAGCGCTTTCGTTGGACCTACGGCACCTATCAGTGCCTGTTCAAGCACCGGCGCGCTTTCTTCCGCGGCACGCTCGGCTGGATTGGCCTACCGAACATGGTCGTCTTTCAGGTGCTGTTTGCTGCGCTCAGCCCGATCGGCGATCTCGTCATGCTGCTCGCGCTTTTGCGCGGCGACCACGGCGCCTTCCTGGCTGGCTACATCGCCTTTCTCATGATGGACGTGTGCGGCTCGGTGCTCGCGTTCACCCTGGATGGCAAGCCCATGCGCTGGCTGTGGATGTTGCTCCTGCAGCGCTTCACCTATCGTCAGCTCATGTACTTCGTGAGCCTGAAGGCGATGGTCGCGGTGGTCCGCGGCGCACGCCACGGTTGGCGCAAGCTCGAGCGCACGGGGCATGTCGAGCTCCAAGAAGTCACGGTCCCCTAGGCTGAACGGCCGCATGTGGCGCACTTGAGGGGCGATGTCCTACACGAGAGGTGGGCGCTCGCGCGGGACGGCGCATCTCGGCTAGCTTCGGGTTAGGATGCCGAGGATGCTGCCACTCAGGTGGGCCGGGGGGACGATGGGGGAGAGAAGATCGGGAATCGGGGCCTGCATGGCCCTGTTCGTCGCGTTGTCGTGCCTAGGTTGCCGAGGATCGGAGAGTCAGGGCGAAGCGAGACAGTGGCTGCTCGTGGCCGAAGAGCTCGACGCGGCCCTGCTGTCGGTGAGCGGGTCGGCGTCGAACGACGTCTGGGCCGTGGGCGCCGATCACGGCCGAGGGCCCCTCGTCATGCACTACGATGGCAGGGCGTGGCAGCGCTACGACACGGGACATCGCGGGCACTTGTGGTGGGTTCACGTGTTCGCCGACAAGACCGCGATGATGGGCGGGGCCGGCGGCACCGTGCTGCGCTGGGACGGCACGCGCTTCGAACGGGTGGCCACGCCGGGTCTCGGTAAGCACACGGTGTTCGGTCTGTGGGGCGCGTCGCCGAATGACGTGTACGCCGTCGGAGGCAGCGCAAACCGCGGTGGCTTCATCTGGCACTACGACGGGACGGCGTTTCGCGAGCTGCCCTTGCCGAGAGACATTCCGCTGCTCTCGTTCGACGTCGAGGGCGAGGCGGATCCGACCGATGTGCCGGGCCTGTTCAAGGTGTGGGGCAACGGTCAGGGCAGCGTGTGGGTGGTGGGTGCGGCCGGCGTGATCCTGCGCTCGCGCGAGGGGGGGGCCTTCGAGGTCGAGCCCGTGCCCGAAGCGTTGCGCGACACCACGCTGTTCACCGTCGCCGGCCGCGGCGACGATGTGGTCTTCGTAGGCGGTGAAGCGGAGGGTGTATTGTTGGAGGGCCAAGCGGGTCAGCTCAGTGACCATGCGCCCCAGGGCACGCCCTTGATCCAAGGCGCCGTGGTCGGGCCCGACGGCACCGCCTGGGCCTGCGGGCAGGGTGGCACGATGCTGCGCCGCAAGCGCGAGCGCTGGGAAGCCGTGGACACGGGGCTTGCGTTTCGCACGCCGGTCCAGTCGCTGCACGCCACCTGGATCGATCCGGATGGCGGCGTGTGGGCCGTCGGTGGCGGTGTGCTCTCCGCGAGCCTCGATCATGGCGTGCTGATTCACTTCGGCGGCGACGTGCCGAGCTACAGCGAAGGCAGCGACGACGCGGGTGTCGATAGCGGCGTGCCGCCGACCGCGACGTGTCCCGATGACGCGATCGATCCAAAGCCTGACGGCTCCATCGCGCGGCGCTGGAACGAGCAGCTCTTGAACGCGATTCGGCGCGAGATCCCGCAGCCGGGCGTGCACGCGCGAAACCTCTACCACGTGTCGGCAGCCATGTACGACGCCTGGGCTGCTTACGACGAGGTGGCGCTCGGCCAGTTTTATCGCTTGCGCCATACCGCGAGCGATGTGCAGGCGGCGCGGCGCGAGGCCATCTCCTATGCAGCCCTCAGGGTGCTCGAGCATCGCTACGGGCCTTCGCTCGCCATCAGCGCCCCCGTGTCGAAGGCCTGCTTCGAGCGCTTCATGGACGTGCTCGGCTACGATCCGAGCGTCACCGACACCGAGGGCGACACGCCTCGGGCCGTGGGAAATCGCATCGCCAAGAGCGTGATCGAGGCGGCGCGCGAGGACGGTGCCAACGAAGCCAATCGCTACGCCGACACCACCGACTTCGTCGCCGAAAATCCGCCGCTCGTGCTCGACATCCCCGGCTCGAGCGTGCCCTTTCCGAGCAAGTGGCAGCAGCTCAATCTGTCGGAGGCGGCCACGCAGAATGGTCTCGTCTTGCCTGCGGGTCTCCAACCCTACATCGGACCGCACTGGCGCGAGGTGACGTCCTTCGCGCTCGAGCGGACTGGGGCCGAGATGATCCGGGATCTCGGCGTAGAGCCACCCATGTTCGAGGATGCGTCGACGCAGGGTGCGGTCGATCCCCAGATGCGCGACTGGGTGGTGGAGGTGATCCAACGCGAGGCAGAGCTTCACGTCGATCCGCGCGTGACGCTCGACATCTCGCCCGGGCGCTACGGCAACAACACCCTCGGCATGAACGACAGCCCTGGGCACCCGTTGAATCCAACGACGGGCGCAGCGTACGCGCCAAACCTCGTGGCGCGCGGTGATTTTGGCCGTGTGCTGGCCGAGTTCTGGGCGGACGGCCCACGCTCGGAGACGCCTCCGGGGCACTGGAACACGCTCGCCAACTACGTGGTCGATCAGCCCGAGCACCGACGCTGCCTGTCGGGATCGGCCGACTACGCGGCGTGCATCGCGGGTACCGCGCCCGAGCTCGATGCGCTCGAGTGGGACATCAAGGTGTATCTCGCGCTCAACGGTGCCGTGCACGATGCAGCCATCGTCGCTTGGGGCATCAAGCGCGAGTGGACGACGAGCCGTCCAGTCACCATGATCCGCCACATGGCGACGCGCGGTCAGTCGTCGGACTCCAAGCTCCCGCATTACCATGCTGAGGGCCTGCCGCTGATCGCTGGGCTGATCGAGCAGATCACCGAAGAGAGCGTGGCTCCAGGCGCGCGGCATGCTCACCTCGCGCCCTTCGTGGGCGAGATCGCGGTGCTCGCCTGGCGCGGCGAACCTGGCAACCGCGACACCGAGGTTGGCGGCATCGGTTGGATTCGAGGACGTGATTGGATCCCCTATCAACGGCGCAACTTCGTGACGCCTGCCTTCCCTGGCTTCACATCGGGTCACAGCACCTTCAGTCGCGCTGCGGCCGAGGTGCTCACGGAGCTGACGGGCTCGCCTTACTTTCCTGGTGGTCTCGGCGAGTACACCGCGAAGAAGAACGAGTACCTGACGTTCGAAGAGGGGCCGAGCACGGATGTCACCCTGCAGTGGGCCACCTATTACGATGCCGCGGATCAGGCCGGTCAATCTCG
>CAYNOM010000005.1:25145-29026 GCA_964398415.1 uncultured Polyangiales bacterium
CTGCGTGCGGCCTTGGCCATCGATAGCCGCTGCGATTCGTCCTTGAGATGCGGTAATAGGGCCTCTAGCGAGCGTACGTTGTGACGACGAAACTTGTCGGCCTGCTCGCGGGCTTCGTAGGGCGATGCGCCCAGCCGCTCGAGCACCCTGCGCCCCGTCAGCATCGCCGACTCGAACGTCTCGCGTTCGACGATGGTCACGCCGCGTGCGCGCAGCTCGAAATAGTGGGTCACGTTGCGCGCCCGCGCGACGATCTCGAGCTTCGGGAAGTGCTCGCGCGCGAGATCGACGAGCGCGAGACTGTCGCCGATGTCGTCGATGGCATTGACGAGCAACGTGGCACGCAGAGCGCCTGCCGCTTCGAGCAAATCGAGACGCGTCGCGTCGCCGTAAAACACGCGAAAGCCAAAGCGCCTGAGCATCTCGATCTGATCGGGGTCGTGATCGAGCACGGTGGCGCGGACCCCGCTCGCGAACAAGAGGCGCCCCACCACCTGGCCGAAGCGCCCGAAGCCGGCCACGATCACTTGCGCGTCGTCGGGGTCGATCGCGTCAGCGGCCTTCTTGTCCTCGTGGAGGTGACGCGCGCTGATGCGGTCACGCACGATGAGCAGCAGCGGCGTCAGGGCCATCGAAAGCGCTACCGTGAGCGTGAGCAGGCCATCCCACGCACCAGGCAGCGCATGCGAAGCGCGAGCGACGCCGAATACGACGAATGCAAACTCGCCGCCCTGGGCGAGCAAGGCGGCAAACAGCCAGCGTTCGCGCTTGCCCACCTCGAGTCGCGGCGCCATCGAGGCGAGCGCTACGCCCTTGATTCCCTGATAGCCGACGACCAACAGAACCACGAGCAAGGGATCGGAAGCGAGCAGACCGAAGTCGATCGACATGCCCACCGAGATGAAGAAGAGCCCCATCAAAAGGCCCTTGAAGGGCTCGAGGTCGGTCTCGAGCGCATGCCGATACTCCGAATCGGCGAGCAGCACACCCGCGAGAAAGGCACCGAGCGCCATCGACAGCTCTGCGAGTGCCATCACCTGCGCGATGCCGAGCACGAGCAAGAGCGCGAACGCGGTGAACACCTCGCGCAGGCCCGTGCGGGCCACGGCCTGAAGCATCGGTCGCGTCAGATAGCGCCCGACTCCGATCACGACGACGATGGCCACGAGGCCCTTGAGCGCACCCGTCAGCTCGAAGCGGCCTTCGGCTTGGGCGCTCGAGAGCAGGGGCACGAGGCTCATGATGGGAATCGCGGCGAGGTCTTGAAACAAGAGCACGCCGAAGCTCGCGCGTCCCACCGGGGCTCGCATGAGATTGCGTTCGTTCATGGTCTGCACGGCGATGGCCGTCGACGATAGCGAAAGCGCGAGTGCGGCGATCAGCGCCGCCTGCCACGGTAGGCCCGCCGCGATCCCAGCAGACAAGAGCAGGGCGCTACACACGAAGAGCTGGAGCGTGCCGCCTCCGAACACCATGCGTCGTAGCCCCCACAGGCGCTTGGGCTCGAGCTCGAGACCGATCACGAACAGCATCAACACCACACCGAGCTCGGCAAAGTGCATGATCGACTGCACATCGGTGACGAGACCCAGAATGTGCGGGCCTATCGCGCAGCCCGCCACCAGGTAGCCGAGCACGGAGCCGAGCCCGAGACGGCTCGCGATGGGCACGCACACCACCGCCGCGGCCAGGTAGATCAACGCATCGAGGAGCAGGTTGTGCTCAGGCACGTGGGGCCTCCGTGTCGCGCTCGGTCGACAGGTCCATGAGCCGTTTGCGGTAGCTCTCGGCCTGCGCAACGAGCTCGGCCTCGGGTCGGCGATGGGCGCCCTGCACGATGATCGGCTCCTCCCAGTGCATGCCGCAGAAGCGGGCGGTTTGCTCGATGGGCGGCACGAAAGTCGCGAACGGGTGGGCGTGCATGCCAGCCCGGGAGTAGGCGGCCTCGTCGCCTCCCGTCGTCGTCACCCACAGGCAGGCCTTGCCTTTCAGTGCGCGACCACCCTCTCCGTAGGCGAAGCCGTGCACGAGCACCTTGTCGAACCAGTGCTTGAGCAGACTCGGCACGCTGTACCAGTACAGCGGATGCTGAAGCACGAGGACACGAGCGCGTGAGAGCGCGGCCTGCTCGGCGTCGACGTCGATGTCGAAGTCTGGATAGAGGTCGTAGAGCGACCGGACCTCGAGCCCAGGCAGATCGCGCACGCCTGCCAAGAGGGCGCGGTTGGCACGCGAGCGATGCGGGTATGGATGCGCAAAGAGCAGCTCGATCATCGATGCGGATGATTCCCTGCTTCGGGCCGAACGTCGAGCCTGACCCGTTGCGCCCGTACTAAGAGTCGTGATCGGTGACGATGAGCTCGAGGCGGCCTGGCTCGCGGCGCGGTGTGGAGTCGCTGAGCTCGAGGAAGTACCCGCCCGCATCCGAGTCGCGCGCCTTGCGCCACAGCCGAAGCAGGTTCGTGCGCGCCGTCTTCACGTGGACCAGGTCGAAGCTGTCGGGGATACGTGCCCCGCAGCTGTTGTAGGTCACGACGTAGGCACCGATGGGCATGCGTCCGAGCAGGTACTCCACCTTGGCCACGTCGCGCTCGAAACGCGCGCGACTGACCTCCACCGTGTCGTCGAGTCGGTCACGGTCCGGAAACAGGTTCTCGCCGAAGGGATTGTAGAAGTAGAGGGCGTCGAAGTCGGCGAAGTCGACCATGTCGAGCGGACCACGCACGAAGCTCACCCGCTCCGAGACGCCGAAGCGCTCGGCGAGGCCGCACGCCGCCTCCACGAGTCGCCCGCGCTGCTCGACTCCGGTAAAGCGCATGGCGCTGCTCAGCGCGCCCACCACGCAGAACTTGCCCGCACCCGAGCCGACATCGAGCACCGTGGAAACACCGCGCTGCTCGAGCCAGCGCGACACGCGCATGGCGACGCCAACTTGCGTCCAATAGCGAGCCGAGCGCTTGCGCGCCGCCTCGGGTAGCCAGGCGTCGAAGTCTGCATCGGGGACGAGGTGTCCCTCTCGAATCCGCGCATTGATCTCGGCGACTTCCATGGCTACCCACGACTTTCGACATTTTCGCTGCTGAGCCGAGCCTTGTCGCTCAGAGGATCCGTCGAAGCGCCGTCGCGCCTGCGCCAGGTGCCCGCCAACGAAGCTGCTGCGGCCAAGTAGAGGCGCGCGTGCTCAGGGTCGTCTGCCGCGGCATCGAGGCAAGCCAGTGGGTACTTCGCGAGATGCGCATCCTCGTGCGTGGCCGCGAACGTCACGAGCGCGGTGACAGCTTCGCCCAGCGCGTGCGATTCGGTGTGCCACATGGATGCCGCAGCGCGATCAGGCGCATCGTCGAGCGCACGGGCCACGCTCAAGGGAGAAGGGGAGGGCTCGTAGGTGTCGGGCAGGGGTCCCTTGGCCATCGCGACGCGAAACGCGAGCACGTGCGTCGCTGCGACGGCGAGCGCGCGCCGAGGACGCTTTGATGCCCAAGCGATGCCGACGATGGCTTGGGGTAAGGTCAGGCAGTGCGTCCAGCCATAGGCGGCGAAATCGGGCGGCTCGACGAGCATCGACAGCGCCGCGGCGCGCATGAGCTCGTGGGCTCCGTCGCGCAGGTCAGCGGCCTGGGCGACCGCGGAGAGCAGCCTTTCGGCCAGACCACTTGCGTCGACGCGCGATAGCAGTGGGTAGATGAAGTCGCTGCCGGGTAGACCCAACGAGGGCGTGTTTCGCAGGGCGTCCCGCAGCGACAGCGACGGCCCTGCGCGCTCCTCTCGGATGCGCTCGCTCCAGGCGAGTCGCCACGTGGGTTCACGTGCGACTTCGCGTGCGAGCGGCCTCAGCAACGTGCCTGCGAGCTCGCCTCGGGGCGCGACTCGCGGCAGCTCGT
>CAYNOM010000005.1:29126-32892 GCA_964398415.1 uncultured Polyangiales bacterium
AGCATGCCCAGGATACGCGCGCGGGCCAGCTCGCGTGCCGAGGGGGCGACGTACGGGAGTAGGGCGCTGCGCGCGCAGAGCTCGAGCGGCGCATGGAGCACAAAGGAGTCGGCTTCCTCTTCGCGGGGATGGCTGAGTCTCAGGCTCACTCGCTGCACGAGCTCTGCGTCCGGGGCCGCGAGTAGGCGCGTCGCGCCCGCAACTTCACGCTGCATCGACGGTTCTTGCTCGCTGATTGGGCTGACCATGGCGCAAGTTTACGCCCGCCGCTGCAGGTTGTCGTCTTGGTCGGTAGGGGGCAGGGGCTCAGTCCGCGGCGATGAAGACGTCCTTGCCTACCCGTGTCGTGGCCCCGCTGTCGTCTTCGGCCTCGAGCTCGAGGTGGTGTTTGCCGGGGCCGAGGTTTGCGAGCTCGGTGCGGCGAGCGTTCGAGCCCCATTCGTAGGGCTTTTCGCGCTCGTCGCGAATGCGCTTTGCGTCGACGTACAGGGTCACGCGGACGATGCTGCCGTCGGAGTCTGAGGCGTCAGCCAGCACGCCGAGCTTGCCTCGCTCTACCGTGAAGGAGCTTGGCTCGATGAAGGCCAACGTGGGCGGCGCGTTCGGGCATGTGCCGTCGGCCTCACAGTCGACGCCCGCATCCTCGCCCATTGCCGGGCAATCCTCGACGCAGTCTTCTTCGTCGTCTCCAATGTCGTCCGGGGCCGCGGCAAGCTCACAGGCGGAGTCCTCCCCGGTTTGCCCACACAGCACGGGCTCGCCACACCCGTCCTCCGGGATGCCGCAACCGCAGACACCGGGCGCGACCTTGTTCGGATCGGCAGGGCACAAGTCGCCGTTCACGGCGGCATCCGAGGCAGCATCGACGGGGGCACCGGCGTCTGGTCCCTCGTCAGAGATGGACCGCGGGCGAGTCGGGCTCGTCAGCGAGCCTCCCTCGCCTTTGAGACCTTGAACATCGAGGGAGCAGCCCGCGAGAACGAGCAGGCCCATGTAGGTGTTGAATCGCATGAGCACGGCAACCAGGAGGGGGACGCCGCTCATTGTCCTAGAAGTCTTTGTCCCTTCACCCGCAGCGTCACATTTTCTCGCGGGGCATGAGGCTCTCGACATTGAGCCAATAGCGTTCATCCAAGCCGCGCGTCTCGGCGCTCATGACCGGGTTTTCGATGCGAAACACGCGTCGGCGGCTCGTGCGAAGGTGGTCGAGGGCCGGCTTGACCGCGGGATGGGTGGTGAACAGCGTCTCGAAGGAGCCATCCTCGAGGGTCTTTTCGAGGCCCAGGGCAAGGCGAGGCGCAAGCTCCTTGTCGTTCGGCTTGGTGAAAAACAGCTCTACCTGAGGGTAAATGAGCATGAGGCTCGTCTCCACGGCCAGGGCCGGTGAGGTGGGGTGACGCTCCGCGTGCTCCGCGTAGGCCTCGGCGATGCCGCGTGAGAAGCACTCGAAGCGGCCTGCGAGAAGCATTCGGAAGAGCAGCTCGTAGCGCGGTGCGGTCACCACGTGAAAGCCAGCTGCCCGCAGAATCGGGACATCGGCCCAATGGCGCTCCTGTCCGATGGAGGCGGTCTTGAGCTGCGCGAGCGTGCGCATCGCGGAAAAGCGCGGCTGTCGCGCCCTGTCGATCAGACAAACACGATGACCCAAGAGGCCTCGAAAGAGCGGAAAGCGGATCGGTGTCAGCTCCCTCTCGTAGTCCCGCGTGGTACCCACGGCGACCAGGGAGATGACGTCGCTCTTGCCCTCCCGCAAGAATGCCATCTGGCGGCCCTGACTGAGGTCGGGCCCTTGCACGATCTCGAAGGGGCCGTGGCTGTCGCGCGTGCGCTCGAGCGCCATTTCGAGCAAGCGCTTCAGATAGTCGAAGCGTGTCTGGTCGCCCGGGCGAGGCGGAGGCAACACGACCCGGAGGGCCAAGGGCTGCGGGGTGGCGGCGGGTTTGGCGCTCGTCGTGCTCTCGCTCCGAGGGCGCGGTGCGAGCGGAGCTTCAGAGCTCGGGGTACAGGCGAGGAGGACCGCGCTCAGCAGAAGATGTGAGGCGGCGCGTCTCATGCACGCGGTTCCACGGCGTGCTGCTCGAGCACGCGGTCGAGCGCCGAGGTCAGCTCTGCGCGCGTGAACGGCTTGTTGAGCAGGTGCTCCGCGTCGATCTGAACATCGCGCGGTACATGGCCAGACATGAAAAGGAAGGGCGGCACATCGAGGCCCAAGGCCCGCGCACGTTGCTCGAGCTCGGGTCCGGTCATCAGCGGCATCACGACGTCGGACAGCACGGCATCGACGGGCGGTGCGGCTCGCTGCAGGATGAGCAGAGCATCCTCGGCGTCGCGCGCGGTAGTCACATGGAAGCCGCTGCTTTCGAGTAGCTCGCGCACCATGCCCCGCACGGAAGGATCATCTTCGACGACGAGCAGTCTGCGGCCTCTGGCTGCTCGAGGCACCATCGCGTCCGCGTAGCTGGAGGCTGGCATCTCGGCTTCGGTCGCTTCGTCCAACACCACGGTGAAAGTGCTGCCCTGGCCCGGAGCGCTTCTGAGCTCGATCCCGGCACCGCTCTGCTGCGCGATGCTCTGGACCATGGCGAGCCCGAGACCTGTGCCCTTGCCGGGACCTTTCGTCGAGAAGAAGGGCTCGAAGATCATGGCCTTGAGCTCCTCGTCCATCCCGACACCCTGATCCTCGACGGCGAGCGTGATGCGTGGCCCGTTCGGCCCCGGCCTGCGCGCCGTGGTGAGCCGAATGGTCCCGCCATCGGGCATGGCGTCGCGCGCGTTGAGCACGAGGTTCATGATCACCTGCTCGAGCTGGCCAGGATCGATCAAGGCGAGCCCCAGGTCGGGCGCGAGCTGGGTGTCGAGAGACACGTCGTCTGGCAAGAGGCGGCGCAGCATCTCGCGCATGCCGAGGACCGCGCTGTTGACATCGACGGCGCGCGCCTTCGCCGCTTGCTGACGGCCAAAGGCCAGGAGCTGCGCGGTGAGGGTGCGCGCTCGCTCGGTGGCCTCGAGCAGCGCTTGCAGGTGGGCCTGCGTCTTTTCGGGAGTGCGCGAGGTCTGCGCAAGCTCGGCAAAGCCGGTGATCACGGTGAGCAGGTTGTTGAAGTCGTGGGCGACGCCACCTGCGATTTTGCCGAGCGCCTCCAGGCGCTGCGCGCGCCTCAGCTCTCCTTCACGCTGGCGCAGGCGTGCCTCGACCTCCTCGCGCAGCGCGATCTCGCTGCGCAGGCGCAGCTGCTCGAGCTCCCGACGATGGCGGAATGCCCAAGCGCCGAGCTGGAGCATGCCCCCGAGTAACAGCACGGAGAGAACCTGGACCACGTAGGAGCCGATCTCTCGGGGCTCTCCGCGCACGCTGAGCGTTGCGAGCCACTGCCCGTCATACACGATCGGCGTGCCCTCTTCGCTGATGCTCGCGACGCGGCCTGCCTCGAGCCCGCCCTGTGCGCTAGCGACGACCTCCGCGAAGGGCGTCCCATCGGAGAGGGTAATGGCTACCCGCTCGAGGCGCTCGGCGTCCGCGAGCACCTGCAGGCTGCGCACGGCGCTCTCTTCGTCCAAGTCCCACACATCCTGGGCCAGCATCTGCGCGTGGCGGACGTTACGCTCGGCGCGCTGTCGCGCAGCGACCTGCTCCTGATGCGCGATGGAGGCTAGGGTGAGAACCGCCGCCACAGCCCAGAGACTCCACAGAAGCCAGGACTTCGTGCGCAGTAGACTCGTGACCTTCGACGTCGGCCCCGGCTTCACAGGGGGACAGTGTGGCACA
>CAYNOM010000006.1:0-30292 GCA_964398415.1 uncultured Polyangiales bacterium
GAGCGCGCCGACCCGGACGAGCTTGCGAACTGATCACCCGTGAACCCTTGATCACGCTCCCCGACAAAGCGCCCTCACTACCCCAACCACGAGGGCGTCCCCATCCGGCTCCCACGCATCCATCCCAGCACACCGCACGTCCGCCGAGCTTCGGCTTGGCGAAGCTCGGGTGCGCCGCAGGGGGACATGCTCCGAGGAGCGCAGCGCAGCGAGCACCGGCAAGGAGCGTGTCCACCGCAGGCGGCCGGCAACGGGCCTCCGCACGCTCCCCGTGAGTCGCGCCTTCGTGCTCGTGCCCGTGCGCGTCCCTGCCCGTGCTCCTCACTCACCCGAGGTGAGCGACCAGCGTGATCTCGTCGCGGTCGTGATAGAGCTGCTTCGTGCGGATGTGCTTCCACTGCCCCTCGCTCTGCAGGATGCCCTTCACCCGCGCGAGGATCTCCGCCTTCTTCGTCATCGGCAGCTTGATATTGGCCACCAGCATGCGCGCCCAGCGCTTTCTGCCCCAGCGTGCGAGCAGCGCCGCCACCTCCAGCGGACGCCAGGCCATATCGCAAAACAGCCAGTCGACGGGCTCGTCGGGGGCGAAGGTGAAGGCGCTGTCCTTCACGTGGCGCACGTGCTTGTGGGCTGCGATGTCGGGCCTCAAGTACGCCGGGTCGACGGCGATCACGCGCGCCTTGCGCTCGAGCAGCACGTAGGTCCAGCCGCCGGGCGCCGCGCCGAGATCGACGCACACGTCGCCCGCCGAGGGCGCGACGTTGATCCAGGCCAGGGCCTCCTCGAGCTTGCGCGCCGCACGCGAGGGCAGCTCTCCCGTGACGCGCACGCGCGTGCGTCCGCCGCGCGCCAAAGACAGCGCCTGGTTCGAGTGCGACACGCCCGACACCGCACGCGACGGCTCGACCAAGCACACCTGCGCGAAGGGAATCGAGCCCATGCGCCGGAGGGCGCTGTCGTCGACGCGCGTGGCGCGCGGCAGGGCACTCGCGATGCGTGCGGCGAGCTGCGTCTCGACCTCCTCGGCCAGCCCAGACAGGGGATTTCCGATCTTACTGTCCGGCACCCACACGTGGAGCGCGTACTGCTCGGCGTGCGTGAGACGCGGTACGAGACCGCGCACCAGCCGCTCGATCAGCTCGTCGAGGTCGTGCGACTCGACGATGTCGGCCACCGGAAAGCCCTGACGCGCGAAGGTAAGCTCCACCGGTGTGCGATCGCGCTTCGGAATGCCGGGCACCGATACGAGCGCGGGGGCGATGATCTGGGGCAGCTCCTTGACGTTCAGCACGAGCAGCTCGTCGACCAGATCCTGCTCACTGCCCTCACGCGTCGTGCACAGCCAATCGCCGGGCACGAGCGCCACGGCACGCTTGGGCGGCGGGGGCTTTTGCTTGTGCGGACGCTCGATGCGCGGCTCTAGGACCTCGCGCACGGCTCCCTTCGGCAATGCCTTCGCAGCGCCCTTCGGCAATGCCTTCACAGCGCCTTTCGGCGAAGCCTTCGCAGCGCCTTTCGGCAATGCCTTGCCCGTACCCTGCGGGGTGGCCTTGCCCGCGCCCTTCGGCGGGCCTTTGGCGGCGCTCTTCGAGGGAGTGCGGCGCGGCTTTGGCTTCACGAGTTTCTCTCCATGCTGTCGCAGTAAGATGCCATCAGGATGCCCGCGGCCACCGACACGTTGAGCGATTCGACCGCGCCCGTGCCCGCGATGCGCAGCACGGCATCGCAGCGGTCGAGCACCCGCTCCGAGATGCCCTCACGCTCGTTGCCAAGGACGAGCACGCTGCACTCGGGCCACTGAAACGTGGCAGCCGAACGCCGGGCGCGGCCGTCTGCTGCGACGATTCGGGCACCGGCGCGCTGCAGAAGCGAGAGCGCCTCGGCGAGACGCTCGACGAAGAGCACGGGCAGTTGCTCGGCGCCACCCTCGGCCACGCGTACGCTGGCCGGCGTGAGGCCGGTGCCGGGGCGCCCCGACACGAGCAGGGCGCGCGCGCCGAAAAAGGCCGCACTGCGCAGCACGGCGCCGATGTTGTGGGGGTTATCGACGCGATCGAGGGCCACCACGAAGCCCCCCTCGCGCTCCAGAAACTGAGCGAGCTCGTCGAGGCTCGGCACGCGCCGCCGGTAGGCGAGCAGGCACACGCCTTCGTGGTGCGTGGTGTCGGCCAGGCGATCGAGCTCGTCGCGCAAAAGCTCGCGATAGGCGATGTGCTCGCGCGCGCACAGCCGCAAGAGCTCTGCAACCTCATGCCGCGACTCGCGCGCGTGGGCCAGGTTGAGCGCGTCCCCGGGTCGAGCCTCGAGCACGGCGCGCACGGCCGACAGACCCACCACGCGCTCCGTGGGACGCTCTCTCGAGGCAGAAGGGGGACGCGGGGGCCGAACCATCGCCGCCCTATAGCAGCGCTTGCCGCCCCGACCCAGAAGATGCTGACCGTCGTCTCACGCTCGTGCTCCCCGAAACAGACCGGCCGCGAGCTTCGGTTTCTTGCCGAGGCCCCGGAGGGCCGCCACCGTGATGCAGCCATCGAGCGCGTAGGGATTGGCGTACACGCCGCCGTGCACCTGCTGGGCGAGCGCCTGCTTGGCGCGGGTCGCCGCCGCGAGTCGCTCCCCCGAGGCCGGCACGGGGGCGCTTCGCTCCAGCACGTCGTGGATCGTGAGCAGCCCCGCGAGGGCGCGCGTGGTCTCCGGACGCGCGATCAGGATGTCGAACAGCGGGGCCCCCAAGAACGCCGCCTGAAACACCGGATGCGACAGGGAACGGGTGGCTGTGATGGGCGCCACGTTGGCGGAGACCGCGAGCGGGCTCTCTACGTCTTCGCGCAGCGTGTTGCCGTACACCGCGTAGGCCTCGGCCGCGTAGATCTTGCCGACCAGCTGGGCGGCTTGGTAGCTCACGCCTTGGGCCCGCACGATGGCACATGCCACCTCTGCCCCTGGATCGCCCAGCTGCCCCGGGCGCAGCTGTCCCGTGCGCTCGAGCGTGCGCTTCCACATGGGCGCATCGCGGTGCCGCACGCGCGAAAGCTCCACGTCCTCGCGACTGACCTGGCTCGGCGTGGTGGGCGAGATCAACATCGCCACCGAGGCCACGACCTCTCGCGGCAGCGCGCGCACGATCGCGTTCATCGAGGTCGTGAGCCGCCACTCCTGACTCTCGCCGCCCGCATAGGCGTACATGAAGACGTGAATCGGCTTTTGACCCTGCTCGGCGAAGGCGCGCAGCGTGGCGAGGATGCGATCGGGCTGGGCGAGAAGGTCGGCGCCGCCCTTCACGAACGACAACGAGCCCGACGCTCTCGCCCTCACCAGGCGCTCGGAGGCAGGCTCGCGCGTATCGATCCAGAGGACGTCCGCACCCGCCTCGAGCAGCAGCTCCGTCGGCGCGAGCTCGGCCGCCGCCCCGAGCAGCGCAAAGCGCTCCCCGCGCAAGGACAGGCTGCCGTCGTCGGCCCCAGCGCGCGAGAGCAGGCGCACGAACGCCTGCTGGGCGGCGCTCGTCATCAAGCCTCGCGAGATCATGTCATCGGCCCAGCGTCCGAGGTCTCTGCCTCGCAACAGCTGCCCCTCGAAGGGCACCTCAGGCACGAGGCGACTCGGCCCGTCGAGCTTCACCTGCACGAGCGCGAGCGGCTCGGCGGGGCGGAGCAGGACATCATCGAACACGGCATCGCCGGCATCGTCGACGAAGCGCAGCCCCTTTTCCGCCTCGACGCACACGAAGCGTGCAATCTCGGCCCGCTCGGCGCTCGCCACACGAAAGGCCTCGAAGCTCGGAAGCAGGGTGCTGTAGTGCTGCTTGAAGCGCTGCGGATCCTCCGGAAACGCGGCTCCACGCAGGGCCTCCGGAAAGCGCCGCACCGCGCGCAGTAAGACTTCGTGGAGGTAGCGAGAGCCACTCGTTTGCGAGGGCAGCTCCACGCCATGACTGATTCGCTTCGTGGGGGTCATCACATGGCGACACTAGTCAATGCCCGACCACGACGCACGCCGGGCGTGGAAAGGTCGCACCCCGTCCGACATCCGTCGGTGGAAACATGCGCGGCAGCCGAACCGGCATCACATCGAGCGCGCGTCTCACGTGTATCCTGAAAACCGTGAACGACCGAAGCTCTGCCCCCACCCATCTCCTGCGTCGTATCGCGCTCCCGGGCGGCGCGCTGGCCACAGCCGCGCTGACCCTCGCGGCGCTGCTCGCGGGCCCCACGCAGGCCATCGCCCATCCGCCGTCGACTCGACAGCGGGAGCACCTGCACCAGCACCTGCGAGCGCACCCGCATGACGTGAGCGCGCGGCTGCGACACAGCGCGCTACTCGAACGCGCGGGGCGTGCGCCCGAAGCGCTCGCAGAGATCGATCGCGCGCTCGCGCTCCGCCCCGGAGACCCTGAGCTGCAGCTCAGTCGCGCACAAGTGCTGCTGGCCTTGGACAGAGACGCCGAGGCGGCGCGCGCCCTGTCGCGTGTTCCGAAGTCCCGGCACGACGCGGACTATCACCTGCTCGCTGCACGCGTAGCGCGCGCGCGCGCAGACGAGGGCGAGGTCCACGCCCACTACCGTGCGAGTCTGTCCCGAGCGGCTTCGCTGACCGTGGCGTTTGAATACGGTGCTTGGCTCGAGGAAAGGGGCCGAAACCGCGAAGCGGTCCGCATGTATGACGAGCAGCTTTCGCGAAACGGAGGAGCCGCGGTGCTGAGGCTCGCGCTCCTACGCGTGCTCGGTGTCACGGGCGAGCACGCACGTGCGCTCGAGCACGTAGATCGACTGCTCTCGACGGCGCAGCTCAAGGCCGAATACCGCATCCTGCGCGCCAGAGCGCTCGACGGCCTCGGTAGAAAGGGCGAAGCAGCAGAGGAGCGACGTGTGGCGCTCGGGGAAGCCGAGGGCGCCTATGAGCGCAGACCCTCCACCCAGCGCTTGGCCCTGCGCGGGCGTGCCCGCTGTGAGCATGGGCTGTCCGCGGCCGGACTCACAGACCTGCAGCAGGCGGCCCACCGCGCGCCCACGAGCCTCTTGATCCGGCAATGGCTCGAGGAAGCGCGCACGCGCTGTGGAGGTGCGCCATGAAAAAGACCCTCGCTCATGTGGGCGTAGTCGCAGCCCTCGGTCTTTGGTTCAACGCCGCGAGCACCGAAGCCCAGGACGTGCGCGCACCTTACTTGCAGCTCGGCACGACCGATGGGGTCACCGTGGTGTGGCGCAGCTCTGCCGCGGTTCCAAGCGTCGTGTGCTACGGCGCCGCGACCAACGCGCTCACCCAGACGGCGAGCGTCGCGGGCAATCGAACCCACCACGAGGTGCGTATCAAGGGCCTCACGCCAGGCTCGCGCACCTACTACGCCGTGACCACAGGCAGCTGCCCTCCGGCGAGCGCAGGCGACGCGGAGCACTACTACGACGCAGCGCCGCCCGTGGGGTCGACTGGCGCCGTGCGGCTGTGGCTCGTCGGCGACTCGGGCACCGGCGGCAGCGCGCAGAAGGCGGTGCGTGACGCGATGCTCACCGCCACGTCCACGCGCCGCCCAGACCTGTTCCTGCACGTCGGCGACATGGCCTACAACGATGGCACGACCGCGGAGTTCGACGCGAAGTTCTTCGCCATCTACCAAGACATCCTGCGCAACACGGTGGTATGGCCCGCACTCGGCAACCACGAGGGGCACTCGGCCTCCTCCGCCGCCCAGAGCGGCCCTTACTACGAGGCCTACGTATTGCCGACGGACGGCAGCGCGGGCGGCATGCCCTCGGGCACCGAAGCTTACTATTCGTTCGACTACGCCAACGTTCACTTCATCGTGCTCGACTCCCACGACAGCCCGCGCACACCCCAGGGGGCCATGCTGCAGTGGCTCGAGCAGGATCTGGCGGCGACCGACCAACAGTGGCTGATCGCCTACTTTCACCATCCCCCCTACACGAAGGGCAGCCACGACTCGGACTTGGAGTCGGACTCGGCGGGGCGGCTCATCGACATGCGCGAAAATGCGCTGCCCATTCTGGAGGCCGCGGGGGTCGACCTGGTGCTCGGAGGGCATTCGCACATCTACGAGCGCTCGTTTCTGATCTCGGGCGCCTACGCCACGCCGACGACGGCGGAGGGCCACATCCTCGACGATGGCGACGGACGCCCGGCCGGTGATGGCGCCTATCAGAAGGCGGCCGCGGGCGCCGTGTACGTCGTCGCAGGTCACGGCGGCACGGGGCTGGGCGGCCCCGGCGGACATCCGGTGATGTTCTTCGACGAGAAGCAACACGGCTCCTGCCTGATCGACATCGAGGGCCCCGAGCTGCGCCTGACGAATCTGCGCGCCGATGGAACGGAGAGCGATTGGTTCACGCTGCGCCGCGACGGCAGCGACGCACCTCAGCCGGTCGAGACCCAGACGCTGATCCCCTTCGGCGCAATCTGGGAGTACTTCGACCAGGGCGATCCCGGTCCGACCTGGAAAACAGGAAGCGGGACTTGGAGCAAGGGGCCGGCACAGCTCGGTTACGGCGACGGCGACGAAGCCACGCTCCTCGAGAAGGCCACCCCGGGCCGACCGAGCGCCTACTTCCGCACCCGTTTCGAGCTGCCCTCGAACGCCGAGCTCGTCGAAGCCGAGCTACAGGTGCTGTACGACGATGGGGTGGCCGTCTTCCTCAATGGCGAGCCCTTGTGGGCGGCCAACACGACGGCCGACCCCGACTACGCGAGCTTCGCGACAGCGCAGTCGGCGGACAACGAACGTGCGACGCGGCGCTTCGACCTCCGCGGTCAGCACGCGTTCGTCGCGGGCACCAACACCCTCGCCGCGATCGTCAAACAGAACAACGCGGCCTCCTCCGATCTCTCGTTCGACCTGCAGCTGCGCATCTCGACGCGCGTCGTCGATCCACCACCGCCCGACTCCGATGGGGGCAACGGCGGCTCGAACGGCTCGGCGGGCAACAGCGGAGGGTCCTCAGGGCCAGCCACGGGCAGCTCCGGAGAAGGGAGCTCGAGCGCAGGCACGTCAGGGGACAACCCCGAGGCCGAGAAGCCGGCGCGAGCCAGGAGTGGGTGTCAGATCGAAACCGTCGGCGGCGGACCGATCTGGCCCCTGTTGTCCTGGCTCTTCGCCACCCTCAGCCTGCGTCGGGCTACTCTTTCGCGCCGTAGATCTCGAGCGTGAAGGGCTCGCAAGGGCCCGCCACGTGACGCACCTCGATCGTGACGGTGCGATCTGTCAGCGCGCCGAAGGCTCCTGCCGCCCATACGTGCGACGCCTCGTCGACCGCGCCCGCGGGGTTCTGGGAGCTGCCTGAGGGCCCCTCGCACGTGCCGAGCCCGCGGTCGTAGCCCTGGGCACCGCCGTACAGAAACACGTCGTAGTTCGCACCTTGCGCAGCGCTGAGCTCGACGCGAATGCCGCCCCGCACCACTTCGCTCGCAGCGTCGCCCGTGACGCCGACCAGAAAGAAGCGACTGCCTGCTTCGGTGATCGTGGCGACGAGATCCTCCTTCGACCACGCGATCGAGCCGACCTTGCGAATGCCCGCCGCTTCCGCGGCCTGACAACTCAGGGGCTGTGCGCAGTGGCTGCCCGAGAGCTGCGAGCCAGAGTCGGGCTCGAAAGCGAGCGCACCGTCGTGGTCACGGCTCGGATCTTCCGAGCCTGACGCTGCATCAAGCGCCTCCTCGTCCTCATCCCCCCGTTCAGGGTCACCCTGGCCCAGGGATCCATCGCCGGGGTACGGCCCGCGTCCCGGGTCCGTGGCCGGGTCGCTGCCCTCTTCGACCTCGCCCGCCGTGCCCCGCGCACAGCCAAAGACCAGCAATACACACGCAAGCCCACGCGAGACAGCGCCCATGGCACGACCTACAAGGCAAGAGGGAGGCAACGCCGCTCGACCACGGCAGGAGAAGAAATGACCGTTTTCATCGTCTCGGTCATTTCGTTCACTGTCAAGCCTTTTTGCCCCCTTTGCCGAGCGGGCTCACCAAGGCTAGGTTCGGCCCACCATGGCCGCAATCGCTCCCGACCTCCTCGCCCTTCTGGCCTGCCCCGAGACCCACGAGCCCCTCGCGCTCGCCAGCGACGCCGACTTGGCGCAGCTCAAATCTGCGGTCGAGCAGGGCAAAGCTCGCCGCCGCGATGGCCGGGACGTGCCCGGCTTCGACGGTGCACTGCTGGCCCAGGGGCGACGCGTGGCCTACCTGATCAGCGCGGGCATCCCGAACCTGCTGGTCGACGAGCGTCTGGAGCTGTCGAGCGCGCTCTGACCGGCCTTCGCACCTGGGCTCGACACCGGGGTGCGCGATGGCAAGTGTTCTCTCGCGCGCACGGAAGGCCTATCATGCGGCACGCCCATGAAGGTCGAGCTATTCACGAGCTACGTCCCGCATGCCCGCGAGCTCGGCCTCACGGTGCTGTCGGTGGAGCGCGGGAGCGGCCGGGCGACGATTCGACAGCCCTTTCGTGAGGAGCTGATCGGCGATCCCGAGCGGCGCATCGTGCACGGTGGTGTCATCACGACGCTGCTCGACACGCTGGGGGGCATCTGTGTCTTCGCCTTTGGCGAGGGATTGCAACCCCAGGCAACGCTCGATCTGCGCATCGACTACCTGCGCCCCGCCCTGCCGGACCAAGACCTCTTCGGTGATGCCGAGTGCTTTCACGCGACACGCCACGTGGCCTTCGTGCGCGGCATCTGCCACCAAGGCGATCCGGCGCGGCCCGTCGCCAACATGACCGCCACCTTCATGATCGCCGACCTGCCTGCGCGCGCCGCCGGACCGAGGTCACCATGATCGATCTTGGCGCGATCGTGAGCGAGGCACGAACCAGCGGCGATTACGCGCGGCTGGTCGAAGCCATCCCCTACAGTCGCTTTCTCGGGATGCGCGTGCAGCTCCACGACGGACGCATTCGCGTGCACCTGCCGTTTCAATCGATGCTAATCGGAAACCCTAGTCTGCCCGCGATCCACGGCGGCGTGGTGGGCGCCATGCTCGAGAGCTCGGCGCTGCTCCAGCTCATTCACGATCAGGGCGGGCTGCCCATGCCGAAAACCATCGACTTCACGGTCGACTACCTCCGCGCAGCCAAGCCCCAAGACCTGTTCGCCGACGCTGAGGTGCAGCGCGCCGGCCGCCGCATCGCCAACGTGCGCATGCGCGTGTACCAAAGCGCAGCGGCCGAACCGGTCGCACTGGCACGCGGCAACTTCCTGCTCGACTGAGAGCTCTCGACCGCGCGCCCGCCCCTACTTGGGAGCGTCCTTGCGCTTGGCGTCGACAGCAGCCGCGGAGGCGGCGTGCTTCTTGTCCTTCTCGGCGGCGTGCTGCTTTTTTTGTTTGTCCTTCGACTTGGGTGATTTGTCGCCCATGACGGCCCCCTTCGTGTGGCTTGTGCCAACAACTGAAGGCACCGTACCAGACAACGCGCACACGTAGGTGTTCGTGTTCACGAAAATCAGAGCGCGCCTCGCCCCGCGGACAGGCGGCGGCAGCTTGCCGAAAGCGGAGAACGGCCGTAGACGCGCGTCCATGCACATTCGCACCGAACGGGTCTCCATTGCCGAGGGCGCACACAGCTTCGGGGGCTACCTCGCGCGCCCCGCTGACGACATGCCCCGTCCGGGCGTGCTCGTGTTCATGGAAATCTTTGGCATCAACCAGCACATTCGCGCGGTCACCGAACGCCTCGCGACCGCAGGTTACGTGGCCATGGCGCCCGACTTCTTCCATCGCACGGGCCCGGGCATCGACCTCGGCTACGACCAGCCGGGTCTCGAGGAGGGACGCAAGCACCTGCGGGCGTTGCGCCAAAGTCAGCTGCTCGAGGACATCGACGCTGCGCGCGCCTTCTTCGACGCACGCGCTGACGTGCTGCACGGTAGCTACGGCGCAGTCGGCTTCTGCGTCGGCGGTCACGTCGCATACCTCGCGGCCACCACCGGCCATTTCGCAGCCACCGCCTCGCTGTACGGCGGCGGCATCGCCTCCACGGCTGGCTTTGGCGGCGAGGCCTCACCCCTGTCGCGCGCGCGTTCCATCCGCGGGCACATCCTCTTTCTGTTCGGCGGCAAAGACACGCTGATTCCTGAGGCCGACGTGCAGACGATCGGCGACGCGATGCGCGAAGGTGGCGTAGACCACGAGGTAGTCGTGTACGAAGGCGCATCGCATGGCTTTTTCTGCGATCTGCGCCCGAGCTATGATGCGCGAGCGGCCGCGGACGCGTGGCAGCGTATCTCGACCCTGTTCGCGCACAGCCTGCAGGGGCGCTGAGGTACGACGGCGGAAGCGAGCGACGAAAGGTGACGACGCGGGGGGCAGAAGGGGCGTTTCAGGGCACGTCTCGCTATGAGGTCCAGAGTCGTATCGGCGATGGCGGTGGCGGCGTCGTGTATCGCGCCTTCGATCGCACGCTCGGTCACGACGTGGCGCTCAAGGTGCTGCACGATGCAGAGGGCGAAGAGATGGCGCGCTTTCGTGCCGGTTTCGCGTCACTGCGTCAGGTCCGTCATCCAAACCTCGTCACTCTATTCGACCTGAGCGAAGAGGGCGGGCGTTGGCTCTTGTCGATGGAGCTGATCGAAGGCACAGACCTCCTGCAATACGTACGGCGCGAGGAAGGCGGCTTCGACGAGCTGCGCCTGCGCGGCACCTTCAGCCAGCTCGCCCAGGGGCTACGCGCGCTGCACCACGAGCGTAAGGTTCACCGCGACGTCAAGCCCGGCAACATCCGGGTCACGCACGATGGTCGGGTGGTGCTGCTCGACCTCGACCTGTCGGTCGACGTGGACGAGCACGCCGAGGCGTCCGAGGACAACGCTGATTCGCGCCCGGTGGGCACCGCCGCGTACATGGCGCCCGAGCAGGCGATCTCGCACCTGCACCTGCCCGCGGGAGATTGGTACAGCATGGGCGTGGTGCTGTACGAGGCGCTCACGGGCACCCTGCCCTATCGCGGCTCAGACCTCGAGATCTTGCTCGCCAAACAGGACGAGCGTCCGCTCCCGCCGTCGGCCTACGCCTCCAACCTGCCGGCCGATCTCGAGAGCCTGTGCGTGGATTTGCTCGTGCCCGACGCGCGCGCGCGACCGAGCGGAGCACAGATCCTGCGCCGCTTGGGCGTTCACGAAGAGGTGGTGTCGGGTCGGCTGTCGCTCGCTTCACTCTTGTCCGGCAGGCCACCCTTCATCGGACGCGAGCCAGAGCTCGCACGCCTTTTCGCCCTGGTCGACAAGTCACGCGAGCGGGCCATCGTGGTGCGCGTCACCGGCGAAGCCGGCGTCGGCAAGACGACGCTGTGCGAGGAGCTCATGCAGCGCCTGCTGCACGACTCGCGCCACGCCATCACCCTCTCGAGCGCCTGCCCGCGTTATCCTGATCGCCCCCACGCGCCCGTGCACGTGCCGATAAGTCGCATCGCCGAGGCGCTTCGGCAGGGCCGCTCGTCGGTGAAGCTGCCCATGAGCGCGAGTGCCCTGCGCCTGCTCGAGCGCGCTTTCGCAGGCGCCATGCTCGGCATCGAGCCACGCAAGCCGGGCCGCACGACAGCTGCCCCCGATCCCCTCGAACAGCGCTGGCGTGCCATCTCGGCGCTACGCGCATTGTTCGCCGAAGCGGCGAGTCAACGCCCGGTCGTTTGGTGGATCGACAACTACCAGTGGGCCGACGTCGACACCCAGCGGCTCATCGCCTCGTTGATCGCGGGTTCCGACGCACCGCGCATGCTGATCGTGCTGAGCGACGAGCCCGAGCCCGGCATGTTGCAGTCGTCTGAGCCGGCCGCTCACGAGGTGGTGACCCTCACGCGGCTGACTCCCGTCGAGAGCCGAAAGCTCGCCGAGCGCCTGGTCGAGCGTGCAACGGGCCAGATCTCGGGCGTCGAACGCGCGCTGTATCGCGACGGACTGCCGCTGATGATCCACGAGCGCATGCGCTACTCGCTGTTCTTCGGCGAGCCCCCAGCCGACGATGCGTCCATCTCCGAGCTCTATGCGCGCAGGCTCAAGCAGCTCTCCCCCTCGGCACGGCGTGTGCTCGATTTGCTGTGCGCTGCCCACGATCCCATTCCTCAGGAAGTGTGCGAGCGCGCCTCGGAGCTCGGTCGCGCCGAGTTTAGCCGGCAGCTCTCGGCCCTTCGCGTAGGCGGTCTCGTGCGCTGCCTATCCGAGGGCGGCGAAGACATGCTGGTGCCCGCGCACCCGCGGGTGGCCGAGTGCGTCGATCTCGAGCTGCACGGCGAGGCGCGCGTGCAGATCCACGGTCGGCTCGCCGTGGCCCTCGTGGCACGCGATCCCGCGCGCGCCTCGGGACGCCTGTTGCGCCATCAGGGTGAGAGCGGGGATCACCTGGCGGCCGCCCAGAGCGCGCGGGTGGCTGCCGAGCAGGCCCACGACGCGCTCGCGTTCCAACGCGCGGCCGAGCTGTTTACGCTCTGCGCATCGCTCGATCCCCCCAGCCAGGACGAAGACGGCTATCGCCTGCTCAAGCGCATGGCAGACGCGCTGGCGCACGCGGGCTGGGCCCTGCAGGCGGCGACGATCTATCGCGAGGCGGCCCTCGGCGCCAAGGTGGCCGACGCGATGCACATGCGTCAGCGCGCCGCCGAGCACCTGTTGCGCGGCGCCGAGATCGAGGAAGGCCTCGAAGCCCTGCGCGAGCTTCTGGCCTCGATCGACATGCAGCTGCCGCGCACGCCAAACCGTGCGCTGTGGTCCATCGCGGCGCGACGCGCCCTTCTCGGCCTGCGCGGTCTGAGCTTCAAGGAAGTCGACGAAGGGCAGATTTCCGCACGCGATCTCCGGCGCATCGATGTCCTGTGGTCGACCAGCATGCAGCTCGGCCTCGTCGACGTGGTGCGTGGCGGTGACTTCATGGCACGCGGCCTCACCGAAGCGCTGAAGGCGGGCGAGCCCCACCGGGTAGCCCGCGCGCTGTGCACCGAAGCCTGGACGATGGTGGGCCTCGATCGCGCCGACCTGCCACGCACCCATGCGGTGCTCGACAGCGCGCACGACCTCGTCGAGCGGCTCGGCTCTCCGCTGCTCGATGGTCACCTGCGCCTCGCCAAGGGCATGGTGGCGTTCGGCACCCACCGCCTGCCCGAGTGTGGGTCGCACTGCCGTGACGCGGAGCGCGTGTTTCGCGATCACTGCGCCGACGTGGTGTGGGAAGTGACGACGGCGCAGGTCTATCAGCTGATCGCGATGGCGCAGATGGCCCGCTACGACGAGCTCGCGTCGAAGCTCGAGCGGTGCATGCGCGAGGCCGACGAACGGGGCGATGTTTGGGGTTACACATACTTCATGAGCATCGGAGCCATGAGCATCAAGCTCGCGCGCGACTTGCCCAACGAAGCTGCCGAAAATGCCCACGAGGCCCTCGCACGCTGGGCTTCGGGCAGCGAGTTTCACTTTCAGCACTTGTTCGGCTTGATCGCCTCCGCGTACATCGAGCTGTACCGTGAATCGCCCGCGGCGCTCGACCGCCTCGATGAGAAGTGGCCCGAGCTCAAGAAGCAGCTCTTTTTGCGCGTGCGCTTCGCGCGCACCACGCTGCTCGAGCTACGGGGGCGCGCACGGGTGCTCGCCGCGCGAAAGCGCAAAGACCCTTCCCTGCTCAAGCTCGCCCAGGCCGACGCGCGCACGCTGCTCCACGAGCGCGATCCGGTGGCGAGTGGGTTTGCCCATCTCATCAACGCCAGCGTACACAGAGAGCGTGGTGACGAGCAGCGCGCCGTCGAACAACTGCGGCTTGGGATCCCTTATCTCGAGAGCTTCGGGCTCGACCTGTGGGTGCCCTCGGCGAAGCTCGAGCTTGGCCGACTGCTCGGCGGCGATGAGGGACGTCGGCTCGAGCGGGACGCCACCGCCGCCTTCAAGGCTCAGCACATCCGCAATCCCGCGCGCTTCGTCGCGATGCTCATGCCGGGTTTCATGCCGCGCTGAGCGCGAGAATTTTGGACGTCAGCTTCGACACGCCGAGCTCGCGGAGATCCGTAGCGAAGACCTTACGCAAGCCCGAAGCCGCGCTGCCCGAGACCGCGCTCGCGACGAACACCTGCACGGACAGCGCACGATGGGTGAGCACGTGACGCACGCTGCCGCGCGCCTCGTCTTCGAGCCGCCCACGCAGACCATGGGCCGATAGCAATGCGAGCGCCGACGCACGCCCCTCGCCTTCGACCACCGGCACGCCCCACAGGCCGCCGAACAGCGCGGTCTGAGAGCGCACGAGCCACAGCGAATCGTCGTCCGCGCGCGGCACGAGCGCCACCAGCGATACCGCCTTCGGCGCCTTCTTCGCGGGCACGACAGGCAGGCTCTCGACGCGCGCGGTCGAGAGCGCAACACAGCGCGTACGCAGCGGACACGCCTCACAACGTGCGCCCTTCGGTGTGCACACGAGGGCGCCGAGCTCCATCAACGCTTGATTGAGCGCGCCCGGGCGGTCGCCCGCAGCGATCGCCTCGGCCTCCGCCCACAGGCGCGCTTCGGTCTCGCGCTTGCCGAGGGGAGTGTCGATACCGAGGTAGCGGCTCAACACGCGCGCCACGTTGCCATCGACGATGGGCTCGGGCAGCTCGAAGGCGATCGAGCCGATGGCGCCGGCCGTGTAGCGACCCACCCCGGGCAGCTTGCGCCGCGCCACGGCATCTCGTGGCACTTGTCCCGCGTGTGCCTCGGCCACGTGCTTCGCGCCGCGATGCAGAAGGCGTGCGCGGCGGTAATAGCCAAGCCCGCTCCAATGCGAGAGCACCTCGTCCTCGTGTGCCTCGGCCAAGCGCTCGACGTCGGGGAAGCGCGCGAGAAAGCGCGTGTAATAGGGCACGACGGTGTCTACGCGCGTCTGCTGCAGCATGATCTCGCTCACCCAGATCGCGTAGGGGTCGCGCGTCCTGCGCCAAGGCAGATCGCGCGCGTTCTCGTCGTACCAGCTGAGCAATGCCCTACGCGCGTGGGCAAGCGGGCTCAGGCGCCCGGCCATGACAGCTCCACCTCGGTGTTCGCCGAGCCTTCGCAGCTCTTCACACGCAGCCTGTAAACGCCGGGCTGCTCGGGCCGAAACAGCGCACCGCAACGCTCGTTCGTGATGCGGCCCAGCCACGACGGCGCATCGAGCTCGGCGCCAGGCGCGAGGCTGACGCAGCCCGTGCTCCCGCAAGTGAGCTCGAGCAAGAGCCCAGGCTTTTCAAGCTCGACGAATGCGGCACCTCGCTTCTGTTGCACGCGAATCTCGCGCGCGAGCGAGAGCGTCTCACTGCCCGCGTTGATCACGCGCAGCCCCACGCCTTCGGCGCTCAGCTCAGGACGAAGCACGAGACTGGACACGGGCGCTTCGCGCGGCGGCAGTGGCTTCGCTGCGATCTGCTCTGTCTTGGACGCGGCAGGCGCACGTGCCGCCGTCGACTCGACGCTCGCGGGTCGCGCCTCGTTGGCACAGAAGCCCGAGCCCAACCCAAAGACCAACCCTAGCGTGACGTGTAGCCGCTCCACGCGGCGCAGCATAGCAACCACCCGAGTCAGCCGCCGGCTTGCGCCTGCACGGGCAGAAACGTCTTGGCCAGCTCCGACAACCACATGCCCGCCGCCCAGTCGACCAGCAGCGGCACGAGCGACACCACGAGCGCGCCCCAGTAGCTTGCCCCGAGGTAGCGAGCCAGCGTGTGACAGTGGACGAGCACGAGCAGCCGCGGCGCGAGCTGGCAGACGATGATGGCAAGCTCGATCACGAGCGCCGAGGGCTCCGCGGGCGACGCCCACAGAGCGAGCGACCACAGCGCAAGCCCGCACGGGATGATCCAGCCCCGATATAGCGCGGTACGCCAAGCCGCGCGCCGCGCTTCCTGGGCACGCCCTTGCTCGGCAAGAAAAGCCGCCGAGAGGCTCGCGAAGGGCACGGCCCAAGACAGAAAGCTGAGCACGCTGAGCGCGACGCCGATGGCAACCGCGCGCCCGACATCGAGCAACACGGGCGTGCTGACGTTCGCGACGGCGGTGATCTGAAAGCTCGGCCCGAACAAGAGCGTGTGCGTGAACGGGACCACCCCCCACAGCATCGCCCACGGCAATCCGCTGAGCAGCGCGAACACCACGGCGGGCGACACCGAGCCGAGCGCTGCACGCGCCACGCTCGCACCGGGCTCGAAGGTGACGCCGAGCGTTGCCCCAAAACGGCCGAAGATGCTGCGCGTCACGTCCTCCCAGGGCATCGGGCCCAGTTTCGGCTCGGGCGGTTTGGGAGCCTCCACGGGCTCGTCGGGCGGGTCGTGATAGGGCACGTGTCGAAGTCCTCGCTCAGTTGTAGGTCGGCAGAAAGGAGTACTTCGACGCGTAACCGAGGTGCTGCGCCATGAAGTCTTCGGGGTAGCTGATCGTGACGTCGACGATCTCTTCGCCCTTCAGTACGGGAGTGAGCTCGGGCTGGATGAAGCCCGCATAGGGCGCGACGCCGAGGCGCTCGTAGCGCTCGCGGACCTGGGCGTGCAGCTCCGGGTCGACACGCACGCCATGGGTCTCGACGAGCTCGCGCGCCGACTCGAAGTCGCCCTCGCTCTTGATGCGCTGCACCTCACTCAAGAGCCGGCCGACGAGCTTTCGCATCTTCACGTAGTCGCGCACGACGTAGTACACCTGATCGTCCCGCACGACCTTCTCGATCACGTTGTCGGGCGCTCCCTGTTCCAGGATCCAGCGCGCGATCAACTGGCGGTTTCTCATGTGCGCCTCCTCGAGGTTCTCTCCGAGGGGCACACGCGCGAGCTGGATCAAGAGCGCGTTGTGAATGTACGCATCGTACGCGGCGCGCCCCACCTCGAGGTTTGGCATGACCTTGAGCTCGACGAGCTTCGGATCGAAGATGTAGTAGAGGGCGACGAGGTCGGCGCGCCCTTCTTCGAGTGTGCCGCCATACTGGCGCAGCGTATCGCCGACATCGGCGACCCCCGGCGCGAGCCGGCCCGAGGCGTGGCCGATGACCTCATGCAGATCGACCATCAGTGCCTGCGCGAGCGCGCCATATTCCTTTCCGCGGCTGAGCTCGCGCGGCGTTGCCGCAAACGCCTCGAGCACCCCGTTGTCGCGCCCGGACGCTTCGTAGGCCGCCATGACGTTGCCGATGGTGACCGACTTCGAGCCGTGCTGAGTGCGGATCCAATTGGCATTGGGCAGGTTGACCCCGATGGGCATGGAAGGCGCGGCATCGCCAGACGCCACCACAGCCTGAATCACCCGCGCGCTCACGCCCACCACGTTGGGCTTTTTGTACGCGTCTGCGATGGGTGAGTTGTCCTCGAACCACTGCGCATTCGCGCTCAACGTCCTGATGCGCTTCGTGGCCTCGACGTCCTCGAGCTGCACGATCGCTTCGTAACTGCCGCGCAGATCCATGGCGTCGCCGTAGGTCTCGATGAAGCCGTGAATCAGGTCGATCGAAGAGGTCGTATCCTCGACCCACGCGACGGAGTAGCGATCCCAATCCTCGAGGCTGCCGGTCTTGTAGAAGGTGATGAGCCGCTCGAGGGCGTTCCGCTGGGCCGGTGTTTCCGCGACGCTGAGCGCCTTCTCGAGCCAGCTGACGCAGCGCGCGAGCGCTGCACCATACATGCCGTCGACGCGCCACACGCGTTCCTCGATCGCGCCACCCTCGGCCTTCCTGAGCTGCGAATTGAGGCCCACTGAGATCGGCGTCGGATCGCCAGCTTGCAGCAAGCGCTTCGTGTAGCTCTCGACCTCGCCCTTCGTGAGACCCACGTAGAAGTGGTTCGCCGAGTCGGCCACCGCGTCTGCGCCCGAATCCTTGTTGACGCCCTTTTCGTCGAGCTTGGGGTCGAAGATCACGGGCGTCAGCTTGCGGATCAACGCGTCCACGGTTTCGCCCGCTGCAAGCGGCAAACGCTTTGCATCGATCGCTCGAACGAGCTTTTCCCACTCCTCCCGCGAAAGCCCCTCGGGGACGAGCTTCTTGCTCGAGTAGTGGTGATGGATGCCATTCGAAAACCACACGCGCTTCGCGTAGGTGACGAGGGCCTTGAAGGCCGGCGTCGTGCGGTCGCCAGGGTAGCCCTCGAGGATCGCCTCGAGCGTGCGGCGCACGGCCAGGTTGTGGACGTACTTCTGGTCGTAGGCGATGTCGCGGCCGCTCAGCGCCGCTTCGTGCAAGAAGTAGAGCAGCTTCTTCTGCTGCAGAGACAAGGCCTCGAAGCCGGACACGCGATAGCGCAGCACGCGCAGGTCAGCGAAGCTCTCGGCCGTCACCTTGAAGCCGTCGTCGGCCTCGTCCCGAGGTGCCTTTGCCGGGCTCGGAGCGGTGAGTGGCTCGCCGGGGCCCGAGGCGTTCTTCGAGCGCTTGCAGCCGGCTGCCGCCAGCGCGACGAGACACGCGAGAATCAACAGCCACGGCGCGCGCGCGGCACAACCCCTACCCGAAGACGCTTTGATCACGTCCGCATGGTAGAGGCAAGGCTCGCTCAGTCAATGCTGCGGCGGCTCAAGCCAGCTCGAGCAACAGGAGGTCGGGATTCTCGAGATAGGCGATGACGTCGTACGCGAAGGCCGCGCCGATGTGGCCATCGATGATGCGATGGTCGAAGGAGAGCGACAGCAGCATCACCTGGCCGACGACGATCTGTCCCCCGCGCACCACGGGCTTTTCCTTCACGCGATGCACACCCAGGATGCCCACCTCGGGGTGGTTGAGCACCGGCGTGGCGAGCAGCCCCCCTTGCTTGCCCAGGGAAGTGATGGTGAAGGTGGAGCCCGACAGCTCCTGCGGCTTGAGCGTGCCCTTGCGCGCACCGTCACCCAAGTGCTGAATGCCGCGCGCGATCTCGAGCGTGCTCATGCGATCGGCGTCGCGCAACACGGGCACCATGAGGCCCTGGTCGGTCGCGGCCGCGATGCCGATGTGGTAGTAGCGCCGAACCACGAGCTCGTTCTTCTGCTCGTCCAGCATACTGTTCAAGATCGGATGCTTCTTCAGCGCCAGGGTGACGGCCTTGACGATGAACGGCAGGTAGTTGAGCTTGACGCCTGCCCTGTCGGCCATGGGGCGCAGCCTGTCGATGCTCTGCTTGAGCGCATCGACCTCGACCTCCTCCACGAACGTGAAGTGAGCCGCGGTGCGCGTGGCGGTCTGCATCTTCTCGGCGATGCGGCGGCGCAGGCCGACGAAAGGCTTACGCTCCTCGAGCGCGGACATCTCCGACGGCACGGACCTCTCGCGCTGGGGCGCGTGACTCGACACCATGGCGGTGCCCGCGGCGCCTGAAAACGCGCGCACGTCGTCCTTGGTGACGCGCCCACCGGCACCCGTGGGCGGCACGCGGCGTAGATCGACCCCCACGTCACGCGCCAGCTTGCGGGTGGCAGGCGTCGCGAGGGGTCGGTCGCTGTAATAGACGCTCGGTGCAGCAGTCGTCTCGGCTTCCACCGCACGCGCCGCACCGCCATGGCCGTTCTGCGATTTGCTCGCGAAAAACGACGTTCCCGGCAGCGACTCGCGGATGTCACCCACCGCCGTGGCTGCAGGCCCCTCGTCCTTCTTCGTGCTCGCGTCTTCGATGGCGCGCATGGAGTGCCGCTCGGCCTCCGCGCGATGCTTCGCCGGTGCTTGGAACTTCGACAATGCCTTGTCGTGCTCGGGCGCGCGCGCCTTTGGCGCGTCACCGGCCTTGGCGTCGGTATCGATCACGACCAACACCGCCCCGACCGGCACCTTCTCGCCCACCTGAGCATGGAGCGCGCTGATGCGGCCGGCCTTGGGCGCGCCGATCGTCACCGTGGCCTTGTCGGTCATCACCTCGACCATCTCCTGGTCTTCGGCGACGATCTGACCCGGCTCCACGTGCCAAGCGACCACCTCACCCTCCGCGACACCTTCGCCGATGTCGGGAAGCTTGAACTCAAAAAGGGCCATGACGAATCCTCAGTAAGCAGCGGTCGAAAGTAGGGCCGGCGCGATGCGATGCGCGAGCGGTAGGTACTCGTTCTCGAGGGTGTACGGGAAGGGCGTGTCCCAACCCGTGACGCGCACCGGCGGCGCCTCCAGGTGCAAGAAGGCCTTCTCGCACACGAGCGAGACGAGCTCGGCGCCAAAGCCGCAGGTCTTCGGTGCCTCGTGCACGATCACCACGCGCCCGGTCTTCTTCACGCTCTCGACGATCGTGTCGATGTCGACGGGCCACAGCGTGCGAAGGTCGATCACCTCGGCATCGACGCCCTTGCCAGCGACTTCCTGGGCGGCCGCAAGCGCCTCGTAGAGCATGGCGCCCCAGGCGACCACGGTGACGTGCTCGCCCTCGCGCACGACCTTGGCCTTGCCGATCGGCACCGTGTACTCGCCCTCGGGCACGTCCATCTTCGCCGCGCGGTACACGCGCTTCGGCTCGAAGAACAGCACCGGATCGCCCTGACGAATCGAGCTGAGCAAGAGCCCCTTCGCATCGTAGGGGTTCGACGGACAGACGACCTTCAGGCCCGAGGTGTGGATGAACAGCGACTCAGGCGACTGCGAGTGATAGTGGCCGCCGCGGATGCCGCCGCCGACGGGCGTGCGGATCACCATCGGACAGGGATACTCGCCCCCCGAGCGATAGCGGAACTTGGCCGCCTCGCTCACGATCTGATCGAAGGCCGGGAAGATGAAGTCGGCGAACTGGATCTCGGGCACGGGGCGCAATCCGTAGAGCGCCATGCCGATGGCGGTCCCGATGATGCCACCTTCGGCCAGCGGCGTGTCGATCACGCGCTCCTCGCCGAACTCGTCCTGCAAGCCAGCGGTGACGCGGAACACGCCGCCCACCTTGCCCACGTCCTCGCCGAGCAGAACGACGCGGTCGTCTTGTTTCATCTCCGTCCGCAGGGCGTCGTTGAGCGCCTGCACCATCGTCATTTCCATGATCAGTGACCCTTCTTCGGACGCGGACCGTTCTTGCACTCGTTGAGCTGCTCCTCGAGGTGCCACGGGCGCTCAGCGTAAACGTCGTCGAACATGCTCTCGAGATCGGGCGGCGACTTCTGCTCGGCGGCCTCGATGCACTGCTTGAGCTCAGTGTCCACCCGCGTCTTGAAGCGCGACTCTTCCTTGTCGTCCCAAAGACCTAGCACCTCGAGGTGATGGCGCATGCGCACCAGCGGATCGACCTTGTCCCAGCTCTCGACCTCATCAGGCATGCGGTAGGCCTTGGGGTCGTCCGAGGTGGAGTGGCCGCCCAGGCGGTAGGTCATCATCTCCACCATGGTCGGCCCTTCGCCGCGCGCCGCGCGCTCGACGGCCTTCTGCACCGTGCGGTAAACCGCGAGCGGATCGTTGCCATCGCAGCGCACGCCCTTGATGCCGTAGGCCACGGCCTTGCCCGCAAAGCTCGAGGAGGCGGTCTGCTTCTCCGAGGGCACGCTGATGGCCCAGCGGTTGTTGCGGCACAGAAACACCACGGGCGCCTTGTACACGCCCGCAAAGTTGAGACCGGTGTGGAAGTCGGCCGAGCTCGTCGCGCCCTCGCCGAAGTAAACACCGGCGACCAGGTCTTCTTTCTTGAGCTTGGCGGCCCAAGCAAAGCCCACGGCCTGGGAGATCTGGGTGCCGATGGGCGAGCTCACCGAGCCGTAGCGATAGGCGCGCGCCGTGTAATGGTCGGGCATCTGCCGCCCCTTGGCCGCGTCGTCCTCGTTGCCGTACATGTTGTCGACGTAGCTCTGCAGCGGAAAGCCACGCCACAAGAGCGCCCCCATCTCGCGGTAGCAGGGGAAGATCCAGTCGTGGTCGCGCAGCGCCGCAGCCGAGGCCACGATGCAGGCCTCCTCGCCACGACAGCCGACGTGAAAGCCCACGCGGCCCTGCCGCTGCAGGGTGAGCATGCGCTCATCGACTATGCGCGTGCGCAGCATCCCTTCGTAGATGCGCCTGACCAGGTCCCTGTCGAGGCCGGGGTCGACCTTCGGATCCGCCCGGCCGTCCTCACGGAGCACGCGCTCCACGCCGGCCAGCGAGACTTCGGGTGTGCGATTCGGCTCGAGCTCGTATTGCATCAGGTCACCACGGTGAGTCGTTTGTGTTGTTTGCCGTAACGATCGGTGTAGCGAGGATCTTCGCCGCGCAAGATGCCCTTGAGGAACGCCTCCGCGGCGCGGTAGCTGGAGCGGACGAGCGGTCCCGAGGCGACGTACTTGAAACCCATGGCCGTGCCCGCTTCGCGGAGCCGCTCGAACTCCTCGGGCGTCACGTAGCGTTGCACGGGCGCATGCTTTTCGGTCGGGCGCAGGTATTGGCCGATGGTGAGCACGTCGACGCCGGCATCGCGCAGGCGCTGCATTCCGTCGAGCAGCTCGCTCTCGGTCTCGCCGCAGCCCACCATCAGGGACGACTTGGTCACCGTGGCGCCGAAGTCGCGCGCCCAACGCAGCACGTCGACGCTTCGCTCCCAAGAGCAGCGTGCGTCGCGCATCGTGCGTTGCAGCCGCGGCACGACCTCGACGTTGTGCGCGAACACGTCCGGGCGTCCGTCCTCGACGAGCGTGCGCACATCGGCCGACACGCCTTGAAAATCACCCACCAGCGTCTCGATCAGAAGCTCGGGCGACAGCTCTTTCGCGCGCCGCACCGTGCGCGCCACATGCGAGGCGCCGCCGTCGAACAGGTCGTCGCGATCGACCATCGTCAGCACCACGTAGGCCAGCTGCATCTGCGACAGGGCGCGCGCGGTGTTCTCGGGCTCGCGCGGGTCGGTGACACCGCCTGGGTTGCCCGTGTTGACTGCGCAGAAGCGACAGCCGCGCGTGCAGGTCTCGCCGAGGATCATGATGGTGGCGGTGCCCTCCCGCCAACACTCACCCACGTTGGGACAGCGCGCCTCTTCGCACACCGTCTTCAGGTCGAGCTTTCTGAAACGAGCCTTGAGCTCGTTGTATTGCTCGCCGCCCGGCATCCGGACTTTGAGCCACTCGGGTTTGCGCTGGGGCAGATCCATCGTCGACAACCTCCGGTGCACGATCGCGCCGCCGGAGCCCTGGCCTCTCGTCTCAGCGTAAGTAGACAGCGCCGAGAGCGCCAGGTTTCCTCGTAGTCCCACTTGTTTACAGCAGTACCCTGGAGGCGCGCGTGCAGCGCTGAGGTAGCTCACCGAAGGGTGCATGTCAGCCACCCGTTCGCTCACACGAGGGTCTGTGCACCGGGCTGTGAGTGAACGCGGATTCAGCGTGCTATCAAGCCAAGTGTGAACTCGCTCGCTGAACGCTGGCCCACCCTCTCTGCGGTGCCTCGACTCACCCTCGCAAGCCTGCCTACTCCGCTGGTCGAGATGCCCGTGCTGAGCGAGCGACTCGATACCGAAGTTTGGGTCAAACGCGACGACGTGACCGCCCGCGCCTACGGAGGAAACAAGGTGCGAAAGCTCGAATACCTGCTGGCCGACGCGCGACAGCGCGGTGCGGATACGCTCATCACCACGGGCGCCGTGGGCAGCCACCACGTGTTCGCGACGGCGCTGTTTGGCCGAGACCACGGCTTCGAGACCCACGCCGTGCTCGTGCCGCAACCCAGAACCCCGCACGTGGAGGAGCAGGTGCGCGCCATGCTCAGCGTGCGCGCCCGGCTGCACGTCGCCGAGCACTACCGCGAGGTTCCGAGGCGCATGGCCGCCCTCGTGGTGAAGCTACGCCTCATGGGCCGAAAGCCCTTCGTGATCCCCGCGGGCGGCTCGAGCGTGCGCGGCACGCTCGGCTACGTCAACGCGGGTGTCGAGCTCGCACAGCAGCTCGATGCTGGGCGCGGCAACGATCCCGATGCCATCTACGTGGCCTGCGGCACCTGTGCGACGGCCGCGGGCATGGCGCTCGGTCTCGCCGCCGCAGGGGTGCGCACGCGCGTCGTCGCAGTCCGCGTCACCGATCGCCTGCTCGCCAACAAGCTCCGCCTGTCGGTGCTGGTGAGAAAGACGAGCCAGCTCGTCCGCAGCTTCGAGCCGCGCTTCCCCGAGGTGAGCGCACGCGCCATCGCGAGCCTCGACGTCGACACGATCGAGCTGGGCAAGGGTTACGGCAACCCCACGCCCTCCTCCGAAGCCGCGCGTAGGCTCGCCTCCCACGATGGCCTCGAGCTCGACCCCACGTACACGAGCAAGGCCCTCGCCTGCCTGTTGCGCGAGGCCGAGGCAGAGATGCACGGCAAGCGGCTCATCTACCTACACACGCTGTCGAGCGTCGATATGACACCCTATCTCAAGAGCGCGCCGCCCATTCCCGACGAGATCTTTTCGCTGCTCCGCTGACACCCGGGCAAAGCTCAGAAATCGGGGATGCCCATACGCGTCATGCGCGCGGTCACCGCGTCGAGGGCCGTCGGCATCACGCGCTTGAGCACGTCGACCACCTTGGCCGAACCCGTGATCAACGTGCGAGCGCGATTCTTCTCGATGCCGTCCACGATCTGCTTCGCGCAGGCATCAGCATCCATGGCGTAGCGCGAGATCACCTTGCCGAGGTTTCGCTGCAGCTTGAGGGCTGCCTCGCCCTCGGCGCGCGCGGAGGCCACCACCTCGGTCTTGATGATGCCGGGAAAGATCACCGACACGCCGATGTTGTGCGGCTGAAGCTCGCCGCGCAGGGCCTCGCTGAAGCCGCGAATCGCGAACTTGGTCGCCGAATAGGTGGTCTGGCTGGTGAGCGCGAGCAGCCCCTGCATGCTCGAGATGCTGCAGATGTGCCCCCAATCTTCCTTGCGGATGAACGGCAGGAAAAACTTCGTGCCGTGGAGCACGCCCCACAGGTTGATGTCGATGATCCAGTCGATGTTCTCCCAGCTGAGGTCCTCGAACTCACCGATCAGCGTCACGCCTGCGTTGTTGACCAGGATGTGCACATGCCCGTGCTGAGCCATCACCTCTTCGGGCAGCTTCGACATGGCTTCACGATCGGCCACGTCGGCCATGTGGATGGACACCTTGCGACCGAGGTTGCGGATCTGCTGCGCCGTATCCTCGAGGCCTTCGCGGTTCTTGCGGGTCACGAGCGCGAGGTCTGCACCCCGCCGTGCGAGCTCGAGCGCGGTGGCACGTCCAATGCCCGTTGCCGCCCCCGTCACCACCGCCACACGTCCAGCCAGTTTGCCCATTCAAAGCCTCTTTCCGCGGGTCGCAGAAGCCCACCGGCCTAGCCCGTAGCAGCTCGCCTGTTCCTCCACCACTGGCCCTCGGGGCCAATCTGAGCCCCTTTTTCGGCCAGATGTGCAACGTGGGGGATGCGGTCTCGTCGAGCTTCCGGTACACAACACACCCAGCGCTTTGCCGAGGTGACCCATGTACCAGTGCAAGATCGTGGACGAGAGCTTTCTTTCGACAGCCAAGGTGCGCGCCGAAGCCACCCGTGAGCTCGCCGTCAGCGCATCGCAGCTCTTCGCTAGCTTCGAGGACGGCCCCGCCTGGACGCGCTGGGTACCGGTGATCAAGCACGTCGAGTGGACGAGCCCAGTAGGCCCCGGCGCGACGCGCATGGCCACCCTGATCGGCGGGATCAAGCTCGACGAGGTGTTCTGGGCCTGGGAGCCCGAACGCCGCATGGGCTTTCGCATCACCGCCACGAGCAACCCGGCCCTCGTCGCGCTGCTCGAGAGCTACGACGTGACCCCCCTCGGCGAGCACCGCTGTCGCCTGCACTGGCGTATGGGCATGGAGCTCAAGGGCCCCCTGAAGCTGATCGAGCCCTACATGGGCCGCTCGCTGCCAGGTGCGATGCAGAAGCTGATGCAGAAGCTCGAGCGGGTCGCCGCAAGCTTCCCAGGGGCACGCAACGCAGCGTAAGCCGTCGCGCGGAGTGTAGGCCAGGCGCCCGAACGGTCTTTTGCCCCACCAAGCCTGTTGATCGGCCACCACCCGATCGCCCCATCCTAGTTAGGATCGGTGGTGGAGGAACATGGCACGGATCAATCTCGACATCGGGCGCTGGCCGGTGCCGGTGGTGACGCCAGAAGGAGTCGTGAGCGACGAGGAGCTGAGCGCCTTCTTCGATCAGTATTCGGGCATGCTGCGCGTCAAGCGTGAGCCCTACTCGATCGTGATTGATCTTCGTCGCTCCGCCGACATGCCCGCCAAGCAGCGTAAGACGCTCACCGACTACATGAAGAAGCAGGAGCTCGTCGCGGGCATGTACTGCGCGGGCACGGCGCTCGTGTTCGAGTCGAGCATCATGCGCGCCATCCTCACGGCCATCTTTTGGATCAAGCAGCCGCCCCAGGAGGTGCGTGTCTTCACGAACCTCCAAGAAGCCGAAGATTGGGCGCGCGAGGTCCTGCGCCGCAAGCAGCGGGCAGCCTAATCCGCGGCCCTCGGCTCAGACGATCGGCACGACCACGCACAGGACCTGGACGTCGAGCTTGTGCTCGCCGCCGTCTTGCAGCGTCTCGCACGCGCTGCCCTGCACGGTGATGGTCTTGCCATCCTCGCTGAGCGTCCAGCCGTTGGGGTCGTCGAGATTGAGCTGCTGGTCGTCGACCTGCACGAGCACGTAAGACGCGTCCTTCGGTGCTTCCTCGAGCGCGAACGAGCAGCTCACGGCCTTGCCCGCAAGCTCGGCAAACGTGGCCTCGAGATCGGCGCCGCTGTTCACAGAGCGATGGGTGGTCTCCCCCGTGTTGCCCACGGCCGCCATCATGTCGAGATTGCGGCTGAGGTTGGCATCGGAGGAGGTCTCGAAGCCCACGACGTAGGTCTTCACGCCGCTGTTCGTGAGCGCCTCAATCGCGCCGATGGTCGCAGTCAGCGCCTGACTATCGGTGCCGCCGTTGGGCAGGCAGTTGGGCTCGCCATCGGTGACGAGCACGATGACCTTGGGCACCACCTTCGCGTCGGGACCCGCAAAGCCGCTGCCGATGACGCCGAGCGCCGTTTCGAGGGTCAGCGAGGTCGGCGTGCCGCCCTGGGCCTGCATGGCCGAAAGGGCTGCCGCGATCTCATCGCCCGTGTTGAGGTCGATGTCCACGTTCACGGTCCCGGCGCCGCACTGATCGCCGAAAGCACCGGAAAACTGGCAGGTGATCAGGTCGAGACCCGTCTTGCCAGTGCAATCTGGCGCCATCGGCGCCGCGGGGAAGGTCATCAGCCCGAAGCGAATCTGGTCTTGGAACTGACCCGTCACCTGCACGATGGCCTCGCGGGAACCCGTCCAGCGATCGGTGTTGCTGCCACTGCCCGGGTTCATGCTGCCCGAGCGATCGAGCACGATCAGGATGTCGGGCGTGGCTCTATCGGCGCGCACGACGTACTCCTTGCAGACCCCATCGTCGGTGCCACCGCTGCCAGCGCTCGAGCCGCTGCCCGCTCCGCCCGCGCCAGATCCACCCGCCCCGCCGTTGTTCGCGCCGCCGTTGTCGCCGCCATTGGCGCTGACATTGCCGTTATCGGTGCCGAAAGCCGCGCTACCGCCGTCGGACGCACCGCAACCTGCCGCGCTGAGGAGCAGCGCCGCCAAGGAAACATGCACAAGCTTCATGACTCCACCTCTTCAAGCAATCTCAAGCACGAAGGAACCAAGAGACCGCGCGCTGGCTCGAAAGCTGGCGCGCGGCGAATGCTGGGGGTCAACGATGGACTAGCAGGACGATAAGCGCAATGCCGCTGAGCGTGTGAGGGTCGTCAGATGGGGATGACGATGTCGCACTGCACCTGGACGTTCAGGGTGTGCTTCTTTCCGTCCTGTAGAAGTGCACACGAAGCGCCCTGCAGCTCGATCGTCTTGCCGTCGAGCGTCCACCCATCGAGGGTGTTGTAGTTGATCTGCTGGCCATCCACCTTGACGAGCACATACGAGGGGTCGTCGGGCTTCCTCTCAAGCACGAACGTGCAGCTAATGGCGTTGCTGGCGATGGACTCGAACTCCTTCGCGAGCGTGGCTTGATCTTCGACGGGACGGTGCGTGCCCGTACCACCATGCTCGGCGAGCTTGTCCATGGCAGACGCAAAGGTCGCGTCGTTTTTGGTGTCATAGCCGATGACGTAGGTCTTCACGCCGTCGCCGCGCAGCCCATCGAGGGCTCCCGTGGCGAGCGTGAAGTCGGCCTCCGTGATCGACGTTCCTTCTCCCGCTGGACAGGTCGGTTGTCCGTCGGTGACGAGCAGCACGTACTTCGGGCGCGGCGCCTCGTCAGGCCCCGCCCCCAGCTTCGAGAGCGCGTCGCGGGCGACGTTGAGGGAGCCACCCGTCGGGGTGCCACCCTTGGGGCTCAGACCGTCGAGCTGTGTGGCGATCGCGGAGGCGGTGCCAAGGTCGGGCGTGACCAGGACACTGCCGTCGCCGCACTGATCGTCTTGTGGGAACGCCATGAGGCCGAACCGGAACAAGCTGTCGAGGCTCGCGGTGAGATCCTTGATCGCGGCCACGGAAGGCGCCCAGCGATCGATGATCGGCGTCGCGCCCCCGCACACGGTCGTCCCCTTCAGTGGGGGAAAGTTGCAGCGGACGTCTTTGCAGGTCTCCGCGTTCTCGGGCTTGGTGCAATCGATCCCATCCGGGAGCCCGAAGGCGAGGTCCATGCTCCCCGAGCGGTCGAGGACGATCAACATGTCGGGCGTGACCTGCTCATTGCGAACGACGTACTCCTGGCACTCGAAGCCGCCGTCGACGACGTTGCCCGAGCCACCACTGGCGCCGCCGTTGATGAGGCCTCCCGTCTCCGGCAGCTCCTCGTCCTTCTTGCCATCGCCATTGGTGTCCACCCCGTCTGCGATGCCGTCCCCGTCGGAGTCCACGGCGACTCCGTCAGAGATGCCATCTCCGTCGAGGTCGACCTGCTGGCCAATGGTAAAGCGGGGGACGGTCGCGTCGAGGGCGCCGACGCTCCCTGCATCCTCCTTGGGAAAAGGCGATCGCAGCCCGCCTTCGTCGCAGCCCGCGACAGCCAAGAGACCCACGAGCACCGCACCACATCCGCGATCGCTACGACGCATGACACCTCCACACCACAGGAAGTATAGAGAGGTCGCGCACAGCGAAGCAAAGATGTTCTGAGACGAAATCAAAGCTCATTTTTGGCACACAGGAAAACTAAACAACGCCAACAATCCCGCTCCACGCGCAGCACATCGCGCAATTTTCATAGGCAATTACCGACGCTTCTAACGTTCATGTAAGGACTCTTGCAGCACACACTGCACCACAGAATCATCCTTTGTAATGCGCGCACGTGAGGTCGAATACGAGAAAACAACGTAAACTGTAGGGGCTCGTACTGCACTTCATCGGCGAGCGGCGCGGTAACAAAGCAGGCGAGATCCACGGGAAGAGTCTTGTGGCCCACAGTCGCGCCCCGGTACCACGTTCGCTGCTACGTTCGGGGGCCCATGCATTTCGATCCGCCCCTTCAGCGCGGCCGCTTTCTGCGTCGCTACAAGCGCTTCTTCGTCGACATCGAGCTCGACGATGGACGCACCGTCATCGCCCACTGCCCCAACACGGGCTCCCTCGCAGGCTGCCTCTCAGAGGGCGCCGAAGCCTGGCTCCAGCCCGCGCATGATCCCGCACGCAAGCTCCGCTACACGTGGAAGCTGATCCGCATCGGCGACACTCTGGTCGGCGTCGACACGGGCCTCGCGGTTCCGATCGTGGAAGAAGCGATCACCCTCGGCCTGCTCGAAGGCCTGAGCGGCCACGAACGCACGATCCGCGAGGTCAGCTACGGGCGCGAGCAACGCAGTCGCATCGACCTTTTGCTGTCGAGCGGGGGCACGCCCAAGACCACGAAGGGAAAGCAGCGCGTGCTGTACGACGGCGATGCTCGGGTCTACGTCGAGGTGAAGAACACCACCCTGGTCGACGGCACGACCGCCATGTTTCCCGACGCCGTGACCGAGCGCGGCCAAAAACACCTGGAAGAGCTGATACACGTCATCGACGGGGGCCAGCGCGCCGCCATGGTCTTCTGTGTGCAGCGCGCGGACTGCGAGCGCTTCAGGCCCGCCGATCACGTCGACCCCGCCTACGGGAAGCTGCTCCGCCGCGCAAAAGCCCATGGCGTCGCGCTCTTCGCTCTGCGCGCCGCTGCGGACAGCACAGGCGTGCGCCCGCAACAAACGCTGCCCGTCAGCCTCGACTGACACACAGCCACACATTCTGCGCGGGTCTGCGCTTTTTCCTTGAAAACGCACCCCGGCATCGCCGACGAAGGTGTTGGGTTGGGCGTACCGGCCAGTACGAATGTACCGGGCGCCAGCCAACCCATCGAAACGAACCAAGCCAACCAACCCCCTTAGCTTTGCTTCCCGCGATGGCCCCCACGGGAAAGGACGCTCTGACCCAGCGCCTTTCCCTTGGGGGCCGGAGCATTT
>CAYNOM010000007.1:0-9152 GCA_964398415.1 uncultured Polyangiales bacterium
TGAGCGATGCGGTGGCGAGAAACGCCCAAAGCAGGCTCAGGTCGAGTTGACGATCTGCGAATGCAAAGGGCCCACGGCCCAGGGCCGTGCCGATGCTCGCGGCCACGGCCGCCCCGAGGCATAGGGTCGATCCGCCGAGCACGCCCCAGCGCAGTGCCGACCACGCCAGCATCGCGAAAACCACGAATGCGAGCGGAATGCGCAGGTGTTCAGGCTCGTAGGGCAGGCTGAAGCTGACCGCGGCAAAGCCGAGCACGCTGAGCGCGGTGAGCACGAAGCCCGTGCGGTTCTTCGCGTCGAACAGCCGCGCGAGCTCTGGGCGATCGATACAGAGCAGGGGAGGTGCCACCAGCAGCACGCCCACCGCATCGCCGAGCCACCACACCACCCAAGCCGCGGCGAACTGATCCCAGGGCACCGCACCGTAGGCAGCAAGGCTTGCCGCACCCCCGAGCGCAGGCAGCATCATGGGTACCACGACGCCAAGCGTCAGCAGCGACCACACGTCGCGGGTGCGGTGCATCCGCCGATCGAAATGCACGGCGCGCGTCAACAGGCGCTGGGCGACGAGGGGGCCCAGTGTGTTTCCGACGGAGATGGCCAGGGCTACCCAGGGTGTCGGAGCGGTCTGCAGGTTGACGGCGAGGGCCCCGAGCCACACGCCAGGCCAGACGCGCGGGCCGAAGCGCACGAGCGCGGCCACCGAGATGCCCGTGGGCGGCCACAGCAGCGTGACGTTCGAGCCGATGTACGCCACGGACAGACCGGCAAGGCCCGTCAGGTAGTAGGCGAGCGCGACGAGCAGCACTCGCGCCGCGTCCTGAGCCAATCGCTGCACCCGTTTCCCTCCCACGTCGGGTGAGCGCTCACGATATCGCAGTCGGGGGTCGGCTCGGTAGCCCGGCAGGTGGCCGCGCAACCTTTGCGTCAGTTTCAGCCTGTCGGGGCTCGGAAGCGGATCAACCCCTCCTGGGCTGTCGACACCACCAGCCGACCGTCCGCCGTAAAGACGCGTCCGCGCACCAAGCCGCGCGCGTTGTGGGCGGTGGGGCTGTCGATGACGTAGAGCAGCCACTCGTCGACGCGCAGCGGGCGATGAAACCACATCACGTGATCGAGGCTCGCTACCTGCATGCCGGGCGTGAGCCAGGTGACGCCGTGGGGGCGGAGCGCGGTGGTGACGAAGGAGTGATCCGAGGCGTAGGCGAGCAAATAGGCGTGCAGCGCGGGATCGTCAGGCAAGGTGCCCGTCGCTCTGAGCCAAACCAGGCGCTCGGGCGGTTTCGGCGAGGGTGCGAAGGCATCGTCCTCCGGATCGACCGCGCGCATCTCGAAGGGCTTGTCGCCCAACGCACGCTCGAGGATGGAGGGCGGCAATAGATGGGCAAAGCGCGCGCCGCGCTGCTCTTCGGTCTCGAGGGAGTCGGGCGCGGGCGCCTCAGGCATTGCGTCTTGGTGCTCGAAGCCCTGCTCGGGCTTTTGAAACGACGCAGCCAGATTGAAGATGGCGGCTCCACTCTGAATCGCGACCACGCGGCGTGTGGTGAACGAGCCGCCATCGCGGATGCGGTCGACCTCGTACACGATGGGCTTCGAGACGTCTCCGGGCCTCAGGAAGTAGGCGTGCATCGAGTGCACATGGCGCGCTGCGGGCACGGTCTGGGCGGCTGCCGAGAGGGCTTGTCCGAGCACCTGCCCACCGAACACGGTGCCCCAGCCGAGGTCTTGGCTCTGACCGCGAAACAGATTCTCCTCGATGCGCTCGAGCTTGAGTTGCTGCACCAGTTCATCGAGCACTTTGCCCATCGTCGCTCCCGTGTTCGTGGTCTCACCTTGCCCGCTCGCACCGGCCGGTGCAACGAAAGTCACTTGCGCGCGCTTGCCCTCACGCGCCCGCTTGCCGTACACCGTGGTCGTGATTCTGGGCGCGCACAGCGCGCGCGGCGAAGACGAGGGGAGGCACGCGATGCAGACGGAAAAGGTGGCCTATCGAGAAGGTGGCACAGAGCTCGAGGGGCACGTCGTGCGACCTCGGCAAGCGGGACCTCGTCCCGTGGTGCTCGTGTCCCACGCCTGGGCCGGCCAAACAGACTTCGAGCGTGACAGGGCCGCACAGCTCGCCGAGCTCGGCTACGTGGGCTTCGCGCTCGACAACTACGGTAAGGGCGTGGTCGGCAAGAACAACGACGAGTGTGGCGCCCTGATGACGCCCTTCCTCGAGAACCGTAAGGCGCTCCAAAGTCGCCTGCTCGCGGGCTACGAAGCAGCGAAGGCGCTGCCGGGCGTCGACCCCACGCGCGTCGCGGCCATCGGCTTCTGCTTCGGCGGCCTGTGCGTGCTCGATCTCGCGCGCAGCGGTGCGGCCCTGCGCGGCGTCGTGAGCTTTCATGGTCTGTTCAAGCCGAGCGGTCTTCCGCCGCAAAAGATCCAAGCCAAGGTGCTTGCGCTTCACGGCTACGACGATCCCATGGTGCGCCCCGATGCCGTGCAGGCCCTGGCCCACGAGCTCGGTGAGGCGGGCGCCGACTGGCAGATCCACATGTACGGCGGCACCATGCACGCCTTCACCAATCCTCAGGCCAACGACCCGGGCTTTGGCACCGTGTACTCGAAGGCCGCCGACGCACGCTCCTTCGAGGCCATGACGGCCTTCCTCGCAGAAGCTCTCGCTTGAGCCCTACGACGTCGCCATCAGGGTCGACAGCTCGCGGCGCTGGTTGTCGCTGAGCGGCTCAAAGTTGCTGGGGTAGCCAAAGACGTCCGCGGATGACTCGGTCTTGAAGCGATCGTCGAGGATGTCGATGCGCGCAAGGCCCACGAGCGCAGGATGGGCGACCCCACAAGCGTGGGCCAGCTGCAGAAGCTCCTTGCGCAGGGCCATCACGTAGTTGGCGAGCCGATGCGACTTGAGCGTCGGATCGAGCCCGCGCGCGAGCCAGGCGTTCTGCGTTGCAATGCCTGCGGGGCAGTGTCCCGTGTGGCAGCGCTGTGCCTGGATGCACCCGATCGACAGCATGGCCTCGCGCGCCACGTTGATCATGTCGCAGCCGAGGCCCATGGCGAGCAGTGCGGGCGCCGGAAAACCGAGCCTGCCTGCGCCGATGAACACGACCTCATGGTGCAGGTCGCGCTCGCGAAAGGGCGTGTACACGCGCGCCATGGCGAGCTTGAAGGGAAGGGCTACGTGATCGCTGAACACGAGCGGCGCCGCGCCCGTACCGCCCTCGCCGCCGTCGACGGTGATGAAGTCGACACCGCGCCCAGTTTCCCGCATGCGCTCGGCGAGCTCCCGAAAGAAGCCCTCCTCACCCACGGCGGACTTGATGCCGATGGGTAAGCCCGAGGCGTCGGCCAGCGACTCGACGAAGTCGAGCATCGAATCGACGTCGTGAAAGGCCGAGTGGGCGGCCGGGCTCGCACAGTCTTGGCCGAGCGCGATGCCGCGGATCTGGGCTATCTCCTTCGTCACCTTGGCGGCGGGCAAAAGGCCGCCCATGCCGGGCTTGGCGCCCTGCGACAGCTTGATCTCGATGGCGCGGATCTGCTTCGTCGCGCATACGTCCTTGAAGCGCGCCATGTCGAAGCGGCCACGCGCGTCGCGCGCCCCGAAGTAGCCGGTGCCGAGCTGCCACACGAGATCGCCGCCGAGCTCGTGGTGAGGAGAGACGCCGCCCTCGCCCGTGTTGTGCAGACAGCCCGCGATCTTGGCACCGCGGTTCAGCGCCTCGATGGCTGAGCCCGAGAGCGAGCCGAAGCTCATGGCCGACACGTTGACGATGGAATCGGGACGAAAGGCATGCTTTCGACCGCGTGCTTCACCCAGCACCTTGGCGCAGGGCACGCGATAGCTCGGGTCGTAGCCGGCTTCACCGGGATGCTTGGAGCTGATAGGAAATGCGGAGTGGCGGATGATGATGTAGTTGGCCGATTGTTCGGGGTCGTTGTCGGTGCCGAAGCCGAAGTAGTTGTTCTCGCGTTTGGAGGACGCATACACCCAGCGTCGCTGGTCGCGGCTGAAGGGGCGTTCCTCGTCGTTGCCCGTCACGATGTATTGGCGAAGCTCGGGCCCTACCGCCTCGAGCCAATAACGAAAGTGCCCGACGATGGGGAAGTTGCGAATGATGGCGTGCTTCTTCTGAAGGATGTCGCGCAGCGCGATCAGCGCGAGCAGGCCTACCACCCCGAGCACCATCCCCATCCACATGCCCATTACACCCCCGCGAGCGCTGGCCCAAACGGGAGAATACCGCGTCCTCGGTAGCTCAGGACGCAGAACGTTCGTCGAGGTCCGCTGGGTCAGCAGGCAAGGTCACGCGCAGGTGGGTCCCGCTCTTGGGGTTCGAGCCGAGGCGCTGCGCTTCTTCGGTCGAGCGGCCCCACTGCTCCGGGCGATCGGCCTGGCAAAAGGCCGCTTCGATCATGCGCGCGTACAGCGCACCCGTCGCACGCATGGCGTAGACCGCGCAGGCGAGCTCCTGCTCGGTGGTGAGCAAAGTGCGCGCGTAACCTTCCATGAGTTGGTTGTGGGCGACATCGATGGTCGCGTGGTCGCGCAGGAAGCGCATGGCCGAGCGCGGCACGCCGCATGCCGCGACCGCGTCCATCAGGCGTCCACCGTTGCCCGTGGGGAGAAACTCCAGAAAGTAGAGGTAGCCGAGGTAGCCGACCGCGCTGATGTACTGGATCTGGTAGAACGGAAACGCGATCAACGCGGCGGTTTCGGGCAAGGGGTTTTCGCTCGAAAGGCCGCGCGTGTCCACCCCGAGCGCACGTAGGTCCTCGAGCGCGAGCAGGTCGTGCCCGATCTCCGAGCTCGCGTGGCGGAAGAAGCGCTTGATGGCAGCGCGCTGATGGCCGCGAAAGTAGACCGTGGCGAGCGCTTGGATCTGCGGATTTTCGCGCGTGTGGTGAAACACCTGGCTGAGGTAGGACGCGTAGTGCGCGACCTCGATCTGACCTCGCACCACCCGCTGCACTCCCGGGCTTCTCAGGAAGGCTTCTTCCACGGGGCGGTAGGCGCGCGACAGCTCGGAAAAAGCGTCCATGAGTCGTCTCCACGGGTTCAGGCTGCGAGCCGCATCGTTCGCAGACGACGCAACAGGGGCGAGCGCACGCGCTCGAGATGGGACAGATCGTCCGTGCGGATGCGCATCACGATCACCGGGCCGAGCTCGGGGTGCACGACGCTTGAGCGGTGCACGACGTAACCGAGCCGTGAGAAGAACGGCACGCGCTCGGGAAACACGTCGATGTAGTCGCACAGGATGCCGTCACACACGGCCTCGAGATAGGCTGCTGCCGCCAAGCGGTAGGCGAGCGAAGTGTGACGATGGCTCGGCGCGACGACGAGGCGGGTGGTGATGCTCGCACGCGAGAACGGGGCGTCGATGGCGTCGTCCATGGCGTAGAGCGCGGGGTAGTATCCGAGATCGCAGCGGGCTGCGTAGCTCGTGCGCAGCGTGCCTACCACGCGCTCACCCTCGAATGCGGCGAGCAAGGTAGAGCCGTGATCGAGCGGCTCCTCGACGCGTCGCTGCGTCCCATTGGCCCACGCGGACGAGCGGCCCAGCTCGTTGACGTAGACGTCATAGCGAAGCGCGAACACAGCGTCGGCCTCCACGCTGCCCTGCACGCGGCGAATGCTGATCCCCATCGACCCCCCGGTCACTACGATAGCGTTAGCACGCTTCGTGTGTGGTGAGTCAACCGAAGAGCGCAGAAGTCACTACGCCGCGTGTGAGGTGTCAGCTGAATGTGCGTAGGGCTGGCGCAAACGTCGCAAAGAAACGCTCCGGATGGGCTAGGCTTTCGCGCTCCGCCCAGGACAGGGCGCGTGCGCGCAGCGCGTGTGACGACTCGGGTGCGACCACGTGACTCGCCAAGTAGGCAGTCGCCGGCGCATAGATGCTCGCGTGCTCGTCGAGCACGGACAGGGCGCGCAGCAAGAGCGGCGCTGCCGCATCGGGGTTGCCTGCGACGATGTGCAGTTGCGCCTCGATCTGGTCAGCCAAGCTCGCCGCGAGAGGCCACCCGGTGCGCTGCACCCGACGTGCGTGGCCCCGCGCTTCGTCGAGCAGCTCCTCGCGCGCCCTGCCGCCTTCTCCAAGCGCCGCGTCGATGCACGACCAGGCCGCGTCACAGTGCGAGAGCAGTGCGAGATAGGGCGCACGCAAGAGCTGGGAGCGGCGCAGTTTGGGCCAGGTGGCTCGCATGAGTCGAAGGGCGCTGCCGTCTCCGCGTTGCAGTGCGCTGAGCTGTAGCCCGATGTAGCGTCCCCAGTGTGGGAGCTGAAAGCTTTGGGGGAAGTCTTCGAGACAACTCTCGAGCAGGGACTCGGCCGCGTCGTGCGCGCCGCGCGTTAGAGAGGTCTGGTAGGCGAGCCCTATCACGGTGAGCTGGATGGCGGCGTAGCGATCGCCGCGCTGTCTGGCTTCGGCGAGCCACTCGCGCGAGAGCTCCTCGTGCCTTTGCAGCTTGCCCATGTTCCACAGCGTGTTGAGCAGCGCCGCGCGCACGTTGGTGAGCTCCCAGGCCACGTTGATGCAGCGCTCGCGCAGCAGGCGCTCGGCTTGCGCGAGGGCGCCGAGGGCTTCGGTGAGCCCGAAGCGAACCCAATGCACGTAGCCGTGGGCCATCCAGGCGACGGCGCGCAGATAGGGATCCTGCGTGCCGTGCGAGACCTCGCGCAAGCGAGTCAGCATGGAGTCCACGCGCTTCTGGGGTGGCGCTTCCGTGGTCGAGCCCAACATGGCTTCGATCGCCAAGGAGCGCACCGTGTGCACGAGCGAGCCCGATTTGAGCGCGAGCCTGGTGTAGCGACTCTGCAGGGCGCTGCCTGCGAGCAGATCGACGAAGGCCAAGGAGGGCGCCACAGCCCACAGCGCATCGAGGCTCGGCGTGCTCGCGTCGTGATGGTCGCGCAGGGGCTCTTGGCTCAGGCTGCTCAGCGCGAGCTGGGAGCGCTCCCACGTCAGCCGTACCACCGCGCGGGCGGGCGTAGACGGACGGGTCAGGGCGACCTCGGCGAGCACCCGATCGGCGAGCGCGATGCCCTCGGCGATGCGGCCGCTCTGCAGCATGAGCTGGGCGGCCTTGCGACGCAGGGCGCGTCCCTCGCCGTCGCTCGCTTCGGCAGCGGCTTGCACGAACACTTCGGCGGCGCGACCCGCAAAGCCGGCTGCTGACAACGCGCGCGCATGCTCGATGCGCAGCGCACGCCGCGTGGCGTCGTCGAAGGCCTCGGGCTCGAAGAGAGCTTCCTCGTAGAGCCGCGCAGCGCGATTGAATGCGAGCGCGCGACGGGCCGTCACGGCGGCGCGCGCGCAGTAGCGTGCGGCACGCACCGCATCTCCAGCGGCGCGCCACTCGTAGGCGATGCGCTCGGCATCGACGGCGGAGGTGGACGAGAGCGAGGTGGCGAGCGCGCGGTGACGCAGGCGCTGGTCCTCGGTCGACAGCGTGCGTAGCACAGCGTCGCGGACGCGATCGTGGTAGCAGAGCGCGGTGTCACGCACGTCGCTGCGCGCGAGGTGGGCCGCCTTGAGCTTCGTGAGGCGTCGATCGACCTCACTCGGGTCGACATCGAGGGCGCGCGCGAGCGTGGGGCGCGCCACCGGCGCGCTGGCCACGGCCAAGAGCTCGAGCGTGCGCCTTGCACCGCTCTCGAGCTCGCGGATGCGATCGCCCAGCACGTCGTCCAAGCCGAAGCCCGCATCGAGGGGCAAGCCTTCGCTGGCCTTGCGCGCGAGCTCGCTCAGAAACAGCGGATGGCCCTGTCCCTCGCTCGCGATGCGCGCTTGAAGCCCTGGGTCTTCGCGTCCCAGCAGGCTGCGTACGAGGAGCAAGGTGTCATCTCGCGTCAGGGCCCCGAGCTCGATTTTTCGCGAGATGTCGGCGCTGAGCAGGGGCTCGAGGGCCGAGGCCACCTCGGCCGTGAGCGAGCGCCCGGTGGCGATCACGAGGCACGCTGGCGCCTCGGGGCCGACGAGCAGCTCACGCCACAGGGTGAGGCTATCGAGATCACTCCATTGGATATCGTCGAGCAAGAGCAGCAATGGACGCTCGACGCTCAAGCGGCACAGCACCTCGCGCAGCGACGCGAAGGCTCGGGCGCGCAAGACGAGCGGGTCCTGTGGCTCGGGCGCGCTCGGCACGGCGCGCATGGCGCGTAGTTGGGACAGGACGGGAAAGAGCTGCGCAATCAGGCGCGCGTCGTGCGGCAGCAGGTCTTCTGCGTCGCACACCTCGAGGCTCTCCAGGTGACGAGACAGCGCGTCGACGATGCCATCGAAGGCCTTGTACGGGACGGTCTCGCGCTCGTGACAGCGGCCTGCGAGCACGAGCGCGCCTCGGTCTCGCGCGGCGGCGCGTGCGAAGGCTTGGCCGAGGGCAGACTTGCCGAGCCCCGACTCGCCGCAGATGTACACGAAGGAGGGCCGACCGGCGCGCGTCTGATCGAGCTCTACCGTGAGCAGCAAGAGCTCCGCGTCGCGGCCCACGAAGGGGGTGTCGAGCGCCTGCGGTCTCAGCGAGTCGCGTGGCGCCGGCACGTCGAGCAGCGACTCGCGCTTCGAGAGCAGCTCGCGCAGGGCTCGAAGGCTCGCGCGCTGCTCCATGTTCGGGTCGAGCAGCCGCATGCACAGGTTGGCAAGCTCGCTGGGCAGGTCCGGCTCGATCTCGGAGGGATGCGGCGGCAGAAGTCGTTGCTTCTCCAAGCATACCGCGGAAGCTTCCCCGTCGAAGGGTAGCCGGCCGGTCAAGGCTTCGTAGAGCACGACACCCACGGCGTAGGCATCGGCGGCAGGCGAGAGCGTCTCGCCGCGGCACTGCTCGGGCGCCATGTAACAGGGCGTGCCTTGGATCATCTCGGAGCTCGACTGGACGTTCGCGCCCGACACGGTGGTCACGAGACCGAAGTCGAGCAGCACCACGCGTCCTTCGGGCTCGACACGGATATTGCTCGGCTTGACGTCGCAGTGTACGCGCCCCGTCGCGTGAATCGCCTCCAGCGCATCGACGAGCAGCATCAGCGCGCGCCTCAGGCGCCGCTCATCGAGCGCGCGCACGTCGAGGGATCCCAGCTTCTGCACCACCGGTCGCACGTGGTCGAAGAAGTCGGTCCCAGGCGACAGCTCCATGGTGAAGAACCACAG
>CAYNOM010000007.1:9252-25933 GCA_964398415.1 uncultured Polyangiales bacterium
CCAGGGTCGTGTGGTGGCGCGCGACTCGACTCGACATCCGAGGCGGAAAGCTAGCCGTTCTTGGGACGGGACGACACGCAAGATGCGTGGCGGCGCGGGCAGGCAGGATGTCGGCGAGAGCCAGGTCACGAGCCCCCGGCTTGGGGGCGCTGGGCGCGCTCAGGCCGGCAGGGCCTCGACGCGCACGTCCTTCAACGTGGTGACGAAGTCGGGCCCAAAGGCCATCGACGGCGTCTGTGCGCCGGGCGCGACCTCGCCAGCAAGGACGCGCAGGCTGATCTCCACCGCGGCTTCGGCCGTGAAGATGGAGCCATCCGGCAAGACCATGCGCTTCCTCGCACGTCCGTTGGGCCCTTCGGCCTCGCCCACCAAGAACATGTGGCCGGTGCGACGCTCTTCTTCGCTCGGCCCCTTCACGAAGCGCTCGATCAGCTTTTCGACCTGCCGCTGCACGAGCGGGTGACCGAGCAGCTTCTTCGCTTTGGGCATGCGCTTGACGCCGTCGATGGCATTTGCGGGCAGCCCGATGAAACACTCGATGTCGGGGATGCCCGTGGAGTAGTAGGCGGTGGACACGTCGCCCCAACTCACACCCACGGCAGGCTCCTCGCGGGTTCCTTCGAAGCGGAAGCGCGCCACCATCTCGTCGCTCGGCATGGAGACGACGCTGCCCTTTCGACGCACGCGCGCCCCGTGAATGAGCGCGTCGTACATGGTCTTGCCGGTGCCTGGGCCCATCTTGCCGTGACTCGACTTGAAGCCGATGCGAAGGCGTGTCGCATCGGGTTGGTCGCGCTTGAGCATGGCGGCCAGACAGTCGGATGGAACGACGTCGAAGCCTGCACCCGGTAACGCGACGATGCCCGCCTTCTTCCAGCGCTCGCTGCGCGCGTGCACCCACTCGAACACGTCGAGCTCGCCGGTGATGTCGACGTAGTGGGTGCCCGAGATCTCGCAGGCTGCGAGCATCTGCTCGGCGGTGCGCTTGAAGGGGCCCGCACAGCAGAGCACCACGCCGACGTCGGAGAGCTCGCGCGCGGCGATCTCGGCCGAGCTGAGGTCGAACACGCGCACGGGCAGATCGAGCTCGCGTCCGAGCTTTTCGAGCGCCTCGGCGTTGCGGCCTGCCAGGATCGGACGTTCGCCGCGTGCCACGGCCACCTTGGCTGCGAGGGTGCCCGTGAAGCCGTTGGCTCCGTAGATCATCCAGCTCGTCTGCTTTGCCGTCGCCATTTCCAAGAACCTCCCGAGCAATTCGAAGCGCGACTGTAGCGCGGGGAGCGGGGCACGCCCCGTCCAAGTGTGGGGAGCGAGACGTCTGCCATGACGCGAACGGGTGGATTTCGACTGGCCAAGTCCCGAAGTTACTCAGGTACCTCACCGTTCGTAGCGTTCGTCTTGATCGCGATGGGCACTGGGGCCGATCATCGATCTCAGGGGAACACGTCTTTGCGGATGTGCCGGCTGCGCAAGCTCGGTGGCCGCTGCGGCGTGCGCCGGCTTTTCCCTCGAGTCCGGCGCACGCCGCCTTTGTCTCTACTCAGCGACGCCGTCGCGCGCGAGCGCGTTTGTGGGGGCGTTTGTGAGGGCGTTTGGCAGGAGGAGGTGCGGCCACCCAGCGCAATTCGAAGCCGACCTTGAAGCGCTTTTTCACGTTCGGCCAGTCGTTCCACTTCGCAAGCGCCTGCGCCAGGCAGGCGAGCTGTTCTGTGTCTTCTCGCTCGGCTTGATCGGCTCCGCGCCAGGCCGTGCGCACGGTGACGGGGTGCAGCTTGCGCTTGCGTTCCAGGTAGCCGTTGACGAGGAAGCGCTTTCGCTTCGGGATGTCGCAGCTCTCGTAGGTGGCTTCCGCGTGGCTCTTGAGCGTGTCTTCGAGCTCAGAAGTGTCGATCGGCTCGGCGTGACGTTGGAGTGGGTCGACGCTCATGCGCCATTGCGTCTCGGCGCGCTGTGCGCCGGCGGGAGCTGGAAAGGGCGCAGTGGCCACGACCGCGCGCAAGCACTCTTCGAGCGGCGCATATCCCAGATCTGACTGCATCACCAGCACGCGCTCGGCTTTCCCCTGGGCATCGACGTCGATGTGAAACGCGATGTCGCCCGCCACGTGTCCGAGCCCGCGCGGACGCTTCTCGACGCACGCGAGCAGCTCCGCTTGCCGCTTGTTCATGGCCTGTTCGACGTCGTAGGCCCTCAAGCTGCCGGTGATGCCGTGGATGCCAACCCCGCGCGCTGCGTCTCCGCGGCGCGGTCTTTCGTCCGGGGCGCGCTGCATCTTGGCCTTGCGGGCCGCGCGCCGGTCATCCTCCTCGCGGAGCACGGCCTCGAGCTCGGGGTCTTCCGGGGCAGCCTCATCGTTTTCGGTCGGGGCCGCGGGTCCTGCGGGGGGAGGTGCGCCACCACAGGCGATCCAAAAGCCCGAGAGCCAGCACGCGAGCAGCCCCCCCCTCATGCGACCCCAAGCCACGTCGACACCACCCCGACGAGCGACTGCGCACAATCCCATCGCGTCCGAGGATACACGCGATGCTGGACCCCGTTCCCGACAATCCGAGGTGCGGGCGTGTCGCGACGGTGAGGTCGGATACGGCTCACCGGGCCCAGCACATGGGACACCCGGGGTCAGGAGAATTCTCGGGCGTTATCGCGTGTTAGTGAACTACGTTTACGGACCTTTCGATCGAATGCACAGGAGGCGCAATGCGCGGCGGTTCATGGCTTTCTTCCTTGGTTTTTGCAGCGTCCTTGGCTGGGCTTGGGGGCGCATGCACGAGCAGCGACGACCGCCCTGCGTCGCAATCCGAGGCAGAGCCCATCTCGGCCGCCACGCTCGACCTCTTGCCCGAGAACACGCGGGGCGTGCTGTGGGCTGATCTCGACGGTCTGCTCTCAGGCGCCGCGTCGGCGGTGGTTCGCGATGCCCTTCTCGGCCAGGGCGAAGAGCCCGCGCTCTCGACGCCGCTCGCGCTCGTGCAGCGGCACTTGGTCGGGATCGACCCGGCAGAGGTCGACAGCGCGCTCTTGCTTCAAACGACCGATGCCCGCCAGGGCTTTGCGTTGATCGCACAGCTCGCCCAGAGCGACGCGCTGGATGTCGCCACGCTTTCGCAGAAGGGCTCCCACCGTGGGCATCCGCTCTATGAGGATGCTGACACAGGCCTCACGCTGGCACGGCTCGACGACGGCGTCATCGTAGTTGCGCAGGCTTCATTGCTGGCTTTGATGCTCGACGTCGATGCCGGCGCCGAAAAGTCGGCGATGGAACACGGCGCGCTCGGCCCGTACTTGTCGGCGCTTGCCAGAGCAGGCTCGCTGCGCTTCGTCTTGGGCTTGCCCGGGCTTTTCAACGCTGCCGAGAAGCGACCCGAGGACCTGACCCTGCTGGGCGCGCGGGCCGTCAGCGGAGCGCTCGAGCTGTCCTCGACCAGCGTATCGGGTCCCGTGTCCATCTTCACGGACAACGCAGATGCCTTCGTGACGACGTACGCAGAAATCACGGGCGACGCAGCCGTGAGCGTGGCGCCGGCCACGACCTCTGCTCTGCCGCCTTCGGTCGTGCTCAACCTCGAAGAGACGCCTCTTGCGACGAGCGCTGCCGAGCACCTCGCGTCGCGCAGCACCCTGAAGCGCCTGTTCTACGGCATGAACGCGATCGACTATGCTCGCGACGTCGGTGCCGGCGGCAATGCCCCGTGGATGAATTTCGAGGTGGCCGAATCGCCCAACTCCATCTTCATCAACTTTCGCTTCAAGGACGAGCAGCAGATTCAGGCGTTCGAGGCTGAGCAGCTACCGCAGGGCTTCAAGCTGTCGAAGGTGCGCATCTTCGAGGATGAGGAGCCCGGATACTTTCTGGTCCTCAACGTTTACAACTCGGGCGGTGGCCTCGTGTCCGGGGCGCGCGCCGAATGGTCGGTGTTCGCAGAGGACCCCGTCGATGGCAAGCCGCGGTTTCTCGTGGTGCAGGCGGCGGCCGAGACGATCTCCGCCGATTCCGTCAACCTGCTCACCGAGCCAGAGCCCGTGACGCACGAGCTGACAGGGAGCACCATCTCGACCTACGTCGGCGTCAAGGAGGGCGACACCGAGCGCACCTACTTCACGTCGCAGATCTCCTGGCCGCCGTCGAGCTCCACGGCGGTGCGGACTGCGGCCGAGTTCGTGGCCGCGAACGACTACATTTTCTGGGGCAACGCGGTGGCCGATCGCGGCTTGTACAACGGCACCGTGCACAATCGCGACGTGCTGCGCGTGGGTGCGGGCGATGTCGTCGTCGACGACAAGAGCCGCTGGGCGGGCTACGTGCAGGCCGAGCCTGCGCACGCCTTCGTGTACCAGAACGGGCTCGAGATCGTGGTGTCGCCCTGGTGGAACCTCGACGCAGATTACCTCGACGTCACCGACGATCATCGAACGCAGCTCACCGATTTCAAGAACGGCTTCTATCCGGGCACCATCAAGAGCGCTGCGGAAAAGGCCATGCGCGGCGAGGGTGAGGTCTTGAGCTCCCTGCGCGTCGACAATGCCGTCCCTGGCGCGTTCTATCAATTCGAGGTGCTCGACCCTGCAGCCTTCGCGAAGGCGCTGTCGCTGCCAGAAGGCCATCGACTCGCGCCCGTGCGCGTGTTCGCAGACGATGCCGAGGCCGTGCACGTCGTCACCCTGCACGTGTACTCGCTTGCGGGCGATCCCTCCGGCGTCCGCGCCGACTTCTACGCCTACACCGACGATGGCAGCGGACGCGCCCATCGCATGGTCATCGACGCCTCGAGCGCCGACGTACGCATCGACCCCATCACACTCATCGCCCTGCCCGATGTCGTCACCCACACGCTCTCAGGCTCGTCCCTCTCGACGGCAGTTCAGTCCCGACGGGGGAGCTTTGCTGCGGCGCTCGACCTGAGCCAGAGCGTCGGCGCCGAGGTGAGTCTCGACTGGGTCGAAACGTACGATTACACCTGCTGGCTCGACGGGATCTGCACGAAGTCGTTCTACGACGGCGCCACGCTGAACGAGCCGGTTCAGCGACTCGCGCCCGGGGCCGTGACCATCGAGACCCTCGACACTCCCTGGGATGGCCTGATCGCGGCCCAGCCCCAGAGCGTCTTCGTGAGGCGCGTGTCCCAGATCTTCGCCCAAAACCCCTGGCACAACATCCCCTGAGGGCGTGCTGCGCGGGGCCCACCCAAGCCGCGACGCCCGCGAGGGCACTGTGTTCGCTCACCAGCCCGCGCCCCAGCGATGGGCCGTGAGCTAGCCTCCGCGCTCACGTTTTGCGGAGGCAGAATGACCAACGGAGACTGGGGCCGCGTCGCGCTTGCGTGCGCAGTGTTGTGGGCGTGCGGCGATGAAGGCGGGCGCATGCGCGGCCAGCGGGCATTCGACCCGGTCTCAGGTGGCGCGTCCCAAGGCCAGCCGAGGGACGCGGGCGTCGACGCGAGCGCTCCGACTGCACCGACGCCGCGCGACGCTGCGCCGGATCCCGATAGCTCCGACGACGCATCCGAGCCGCCTTTGGCCGATGGCGCTGACGCTGCCGTGTCCACCGACATAGACGCTGGGCCGGGCACAGATCCCGTGAGCACGCCCGTGGCCTGCGGGCAAAGCGCCTTTGCGGCCGAGCCCGAGGGGCTTCGTTTCCTCGGTGCGTGTGAGGGTACTTCGCTCTCCCTCTTACCGGCCGCGAAGATCGGTGGCGTCTGGTACGGGGCTGGTCGCACGGGGCCATGCCTGGTCGAGAGCGCTCAGGTCGTGTGCAGCATGGGGGCCCTGGGGCGCGTGGGCGTCGAGGTGGTCGGCGGCAGATTGCGCCCATTCTGGGACGCGGCCGTCGCCGCTCAGCTCGAGGAGCTGGGTCTCGAGGGCGAGCTCACCTTGCCTTCGGCCACGGGCTTTCTCTCGAATGGGTTTCAGTCGTGGTCCCAGAGTGGCGTGCTCGCGCTCGGAAGCGCACCTGACAGCGCGGCCCTTTCGCGCGCGCTCGCCGCACGTGGTGAGGACGAGGTCTACCGCAAGGGGTCTGAGCTCAGCTGGTGGTACACCTTCGTCGGTGGCGGAACGATGAGCTTCAGCGCCGGCGCGGTCAGCGCGGAGCGCATGCGTTCGTGGACTCAGGTGTATCGAGAGGGTGCTCGACTTCGCGTGCGTCTCATGAGCGGGGCGGGCCTGGGGCTCGCGGTGACGAAGGGCGAGCGCGTCACGGGCGAGTGGTTTCAAGTCGAGGTCGGCGATGACCTCGAAGCCATGCTGAGGCGCTACGGCGAGGCGCTTCGGTCGCGGCGCACGAGTCGGCCCGTGCCGACGCCTGCCGGCTGGAACTCCTGGTACGACCTGTGGGACGACGTCGAGGCGCGCGACATCGTGGCGCCCGCTGGGGAGCGCAACGCAGACCTCGCGAAGGCGATCCTCGGGCCCCATATGCCGAGCGCTGCAGAGCCCCTGTGGATCGTCGTCGACGACGGCTGGCAGAAGGCTTGGGGTGACTGGACCACCAACGAAAAGTTCCCCGAAGGACTCGAAGGGCTCGCGAAGGCCATCGAAGCGCGTGGCATGCGAACGGGGCTCTGGTTTGCACCGCTGCTCGTTCACCCGCGCAGCGATGTGGCGAGGCAGCATCCCGACTGGCTCGTGCGCGACGTCACCTATGATCATCCGGCTCACGGAGCGATGCGCGTGCTCGACGTCACGCATCCCGATGCGGCGGCGCACCTCACGGGCCTGGTTCGCGGTTTCGTGGCGGCTGGTGTGGGACTGCTCAAGATTGACTTCCTCTTTGCGGGCACCTGGGAGGGCGGACGCTACGAGCAGGTCACGGGCATGCAGGCGTATGGCCGCGCCCTGGGTCTCATCCGCGCGGCCGCGGGCGACGAGGTCCAAATCCTGGCGGTGGGGGCGCCGCCCGTGGGCACCTTCGAGCACGTCGATGTGTGGCGGGTCGGTAACGACATCGCGTTCAAGCCACTGCCCATCGTGAATTATCCGCGCCCGACCTTCAGCTTCATCGCCAACCAAGCGCGCCAGATCACCGCACGCTTTCCGTTCTGCCTTGCGACCCTCTGCGATGCCGACCCCATCCTGCTTCGAGCTCTCGATCGCGAGCAGGTGGAGGCGGGGGCCTGGGTGGCGGCGTCGACCGGGGGCGCCCTGTTCCTCTCGGACGACCTGACCAAGCTGCCAGCACAGCGCCGCAGCTGGGGTCTCGACGAAGAGCGCGTGACCCTCGCCCTCTCCGGCAAGCCAGCCACGCCGGAGAGCTTCTTCCCGTCGCGCTTGCCGACGGAGCTCGTCAACATGAAGGATCCCAACAATCTGTTCAGCGCGGAGCACGACGTCCCCTCGGTGTGGCGCCTCGCCGATGGGACACGCCTCGGCTTCAACTTCACGGGTAGGGCCGTGACTGTGGAGGGAACCACGATTCCCGCGCGCTCCGTCCGCAAGCTCGCCCCCGCGAACTGAAGGGGTGCGCGGCGCGCGTGCGAGGCTGTGGGACAGCGTTGGTGCTACGCGCTCTCGCGCCGGAAGCTCCTGAGCCAGGGACCGAGCTCCCTCAGGGGGAAGCGCAGAATGCCGCGCATCACCGGCGCTCCGGGCTCGCCGCGGCAGATCTCCGTGTAGAGGGTCGTCATGGCCGCGAGCAGGTTTCCGCGGTCGAGGCGCTTTTCGCCGTAGAGTGTGTACGGCTCGCCCTGCTCCGTCTCGAACTGCAGCGCGTACACGAGGGCCCGCTCTCGCGTGCGCGGAGACAACGTCAGGGTGCCGCGACACGTCGAAGCACGCGTGAGGCCTTCGACGTCGAGGCTGCCCTCGAGCCGAAATACGCCTCCTTCGGCGCGCAGGTCAGAGAGTAAGGTCTCGAGGCACGTCTCGGCACGCACACGCAGCACGACACGGCGTGCACTGCGATCGCGCGTGAGCGCATGACAGACGCCCGACATCGTCTCTTCGAAGCGCAAGTTTGAGCCCCGGCCTTCGCGTCGCGTCTCGGCGCGCGCGCAGGGCTGCGGCGTGCAGGTCGAGGGCGGCCGCAGCGCTGCAGTGTCTGCGACGTACGTCACGCGTCCACCTTCGTGCAGCCGCGCTTCGATTCGCTCGGCCGCGCGTTCGGACAGGGCCATGATCGTGATCTGCGGATTGACCCCGAGGGGACCAGGGACCGCCGAGCCGTCGCACACGTAGAGGCGGGCGATGTCGTGCAGCTCGTGGCTCTGCGACACCACCGAGCGCTTCGGATCGCGGCCCATGCGACAGGTACCGAGGGGATGAAATGCCGTCAGCGCGAAGTCACGTGCCCTGAGGGTTCGGCCGTCGCGCTCGAGCAGCTCCACGCACTCGGGCCCAGAGAGCTCGCTGTGCTTTCCGCGCAGGATGCCAGGCATCACGCGTTCGGCCCCCGCTGCGAAGAAGAGTCGCGCGAGTAGGGTGTGGCCCTCGACCAGCTTGCTCACGTCACGCGGATCGAGGTGATAGCGCACGCGCAGCTTGCCCTGGCCATCGAGGCTCACCTGGCCGCGCGAGTGGTCGTCGCGGATCATGAAGCCAGAGAAGGCGAGCCGGTCGTAGCGCTCGAGCAGGCGCGTCAGGGCGCTGCCGGAGGCCATGAGGGTCATCGCGGCGAGCTGGGGCGGAGGCAAGCCACCCTCGATGCGTATACCCGCCTCGGCGAGCGCGTCGACGCAATAGCCCTGGGGGACGCCCGCGCCGCCCTCGAGCGGACGGTCGAACAGGGCCCAGGCGTGCGAGGCCGGGTGCAGCGTCAGGTTCTTGCCGAGCTGGCCCGAGCTCGCGCCAAGCCCGTTCTTCATCAACAGGAGCGGCGTGCCGAAGGTGCCGCAGGCGAGCACCACCGCCCGCGCACGCACCACGACGAAGGGCTCGGGTCCCGCGCTGCGCCGTGCGCGTCCGACGACGCCCACCGCCGCACCGCCTTCGATCATGATGCGCTCGACGCGCACGTGCGTGTAAAGCATCGCGCCAGCCTTGAGCGCGGCGGGCACGTAGCTCACGTTCGTGGAGCGCTTGGCGTCCGTGGGGCACCCGAAGCAGCACTCACTCTGGCCATCGCAACCGGGTGCGTTGCGCAAGAGCGGGCCGTGGGAGAGTCCGAGGGCCTCGGCCCCGCGCGCGATCATGCGTTCCGAGGCGCTGAGCAAGTGCGGAGCCGTCGGTGCGACCTCGAGCATAGCCTCGGCGCGCGCGAAGTAGGGCTCGAGCTCGGTAGGGGTGAGCTCGGTCAGGCCGTGCTCGAAGCGCAGCCGCCGCAGCAGCGCTTCAGGCGGGCGAAAGCAGGTGCCCGAGTTGATCGTGGTCGTACCGCCGACGCCGATCCCCGTCGGAACGGGGATCAGGGCGTTGCCCAAGGCGAAGGTCATGGGGCGGTAGAGCGCCTCTTGTCTTTCGAGCACGTCCCTCGCGAAGTCGTGTCGTGTGTGGTGTGCGCCTTCCTCGAGCATCACGACCGCATGCCCGCGCGTGGCGAGGGCCTTGGCCACCGCCGCACCACCCGCTCCGGTGCCCACCACCACCACGTCTGCATCGAGGTGAGTGGCACCTTGGGCTGCGCTTGCGTCGACGACGCGCTCTTGCCATCGCGCGTGCTCTGAATGCTGCGGCAAGGAAGGTCGCCGCCCTTCGTGTTCGTCGAACAGTTCGCGCGCGCGTGCGATTTTGAGCGGTGTCAGAAGCGCTTGTAGCCCCAATGAAAGCACCGCGTGGGAGCCGAGCAGCTCGACGAAGGAGGCGCGCTCCGCATCCGAAAGTTGGGTGAGGTCGTGACCGTAACGTGCCCTCACCACGGCATCGAGCGCACGCATGAGGCCTGGGTAGGCGCGTCGAGTCGGCTCTCCCAGGTGGCCGAGCACTCGCTTCAGCTCGCGCAGGCTCTGGGGGCCGGGCCTTTGCAGGCGCTTTCCCGCTGGGACGAGCACGTCGAGCAGCGAAAGCGCGATCTGATCCTCTCGTCGGCCCCACAGCTCCCGCATACGACGATGGCCTCTGAGCCGTCAGGTCGGCCCCGAGCCAGCCTTCGCTAGGGGGCGGCTCTGCTCGCCTGTGGGCGCAGGTACGTGGCAAGCTCCGCCCATGCTGACACGCGGAGAAGTCAACGCCTTTCGCTACGCAGGGGGCGACGAGGGGCATTACGAGAGCTATTTTCAGCGAGCCAATCATCCGACGCGGCCGTTCGCGTTCTGGATTCGCTACACGGCCTTCGTACCGCGGGGTTGGGCGGGCGACGCCGTGGGGCAGCTCTGGGCGGTGGTCTTCGATGGAGAGCGCGACGAGGTGAGGGCGGTGAAGGAGGCCGTCCCCATGGCGGCATGTCGCTTCGAGAAGCGAGCGCTCGAGGTGCAGATCGGCGAGGCGACCCTCGATGCACGACAGCTGCGGGGCCACGCAGACAGCGGGGACACCCGCATCGCGTGGGATCTGCGCTACGACTCGCCCGAGCCACCGCTTCTGCTCTTACCGCCGCGCATGTATCGGGGCGGTTTTCCCAAGGCCAAGGCGCTCGTGGGCTCGCCCATGGCGGTGTTCAGCGGCACGCTCGACGTGGCAGGGCGCGAGATCGACGTCGACGGCTGGGTGGGTAGTCAGAATCATAATTGGGGGACCAAGCATACTGACCGCTACGCCTGGGGTCAGGTCGCTGGCTTCGACGACGCCCCCGACACCTTCTTCGAGTGCGCCACCGCCAGCATCAAGCTCGGGCCGGTATACACGCCGCGTATGTCACCGATGGTGCTCCGCCATGGGGGCGAGGAGCACCGGCTCAACAGCCTGCGCACGAGCCTCAGGGCCAAGGCCCACTACGGCTTTTTCACCTGGCACCTCAGCTCTGCCTCGAAGCACGTCTCCATCGAGGCCACCTTCCACGCGAGGGCACAGCACTTCGTCGCCCTGCGCTACGAAAACCCTCCGGGCGGCCTCAAGACCTGCCTCAACACGAAGCTCGCCGCCTGCGAGCTCATCCTGCGTCGCAAGGGTGAGCGCACCGTCCTGCTCAAGACCCGCCATCGCGCAGCCTTCGAGATTCTCACCGACGAAGACAATCACGGCGTGCGCGTGCTCGAAGAGTGATGTCGACGACCCACACGTCGGGCACGCTCTCGACGATCGCGTGGTGCGCGTCAGCCGCCGGATGCGGAGAACGTCGCGCTCGCCTCGACGGACACGCTGATGCTGGCCTGCGCAGACGCGGCCGCCTCGAGCGAGCTAGCAAAGCACGCGGCGCCCGAGAGCCCCACGTCGCCCAGGGCCTGGAAGGCAGCCACGGTCTTGCCTGACACCTCTGCGATGGGTTCTCTCAACGCGATCGCCAGGTTCACGGCCTGGCCGAACTCGCCGATGTGCGCCTGGATCGCGGCGTAGAGGGCGGCGTCTCCCTCGACGACGACCGACGCGTTCGGTGGGGGGCAGTGGACCTCGGCGCTCGCCTGGGCCTGACAGTTGGCGTGGCACTCGGCGCCCGCCTCGCACATGAGCTCGCCCGTGCACGTGGGGGGGCTGACCTCGGCGCTGCACTCGCCATGGCAGGTTCCCTGACAGCTCGCAGCACCCGGTGTGTAGCTGCAGGTGCCGTCACAGGTGCCGTTGCATTCGACCTCGCCGCGCGTCACGCACGAGCCACTGCACGAGCCATCGCATTTGCCGCCCGTGAACTCGCCGTCGCAGCGTGCGTTGCAGCGACCGGTCGCACGACCTTCGCAGGTCCCCTCGCAGGTGCCCGCGCACCTACCGCCCGCCTCGTTGCCATCGCAGGTGCCGTTGCAGGTGCCTTCGCACTTGCCGACGAAGTTGGCGCTACAGCCCGCCTCACACGTCCCCTCGAAGCGCGGCGCGTCGCACTCCCCTTGGCACTCCCCGCTGCAGCGGGCTTCGACGTCGGCCGAGCAGGAGCCACTGCATTGCCCCTCGCAGGCGACCGCGGGGGCCGTCACGTCGCAACGACCCGAGCACTCGCCATTGCACTCCACGACCACTTCGCCACCCTTGCACTGGGCCTGCACGTCGCAATCCGCGGACGCCTCGCACGACGCTTCGCAGTTGGCTTGCACGGACAGGTCAGCCTGGCAGGCAAACTCGACGTCGACTCGCACCCGAACGCCCTGGGAGATGGCGTCATCGACGCGCGTCTTCAAGATCGCGCAAGCCGCTTCGGCCGTCTCTTGCGAGTCGTCGAGGCCCAGGTCGCGATTCATCGCGTTGCACGCGTCGCGGAACTTCGCTTCGACATCCAGCGCGCGCCCCTTCAACTTCGAGCTCGCTTCGGCGTAGGCCTTGAGCGTGGCCTGGGCCCGAACCGTGGTGTCCAAGGACTTGCAGCTCTCGCTGATCCCCTCGCTGTCGTCGGATCCGCATGCGCTCGCTACAAGCCCCACGGCCGCGAGCGCTCCGAAGAACAGATGGCCCGAAGAAGTGCGTCGCCTCATGATGCAGGACTCCCTGATGCGGCAAGATTGCCTCTGCTGCATTCTGCAAGCACCGCGCCAGCGCTTTCGGAAGTCGGCTGAGCCTACCGTGTGCTCGGCGCCGAGGGCGGCTTTCCTTGTGGAGCTGCGTACTTCGGCGGCTCAGCCGCTGCTGCCAGCAGGCACGGGCTACGACATTCGTGCCCTGAGGTCTCTGAAAATCGAAGGGATGAGAGTGCGGATCCGGTGGGGGCTCTTGCCGTACTGGGGCTCTTCACCCAGCGTGTCTCTGCTTCATCCGCTCCAGTTGCTCCTTGAACCTGTCGCAGGCCGACTCGTCCGTGGTGCGCGGGGTGAAGATCACGAAGTCGTAGGCAGCTTCGGCGTAGGCATGCGGATCGAGCAAGGCGTCATCGACGCCCACGAGGCGGATGCTGAGCACGTCCACAAGGCCGCGACGCGCAAGAAACAGGGGCACGCCCCGGTCTTCGCGCACGTGACCGCTGCCGGCCACGAGCAGCGCCGCGCCCCCCACGCTCGCCATCGCGCGGGCCATGAAGGCGTCCTTGAACGACTGGGCGCGCACCATGGGCTCGATCATCGCCTCGGGTGCGTGGCCGCAGTGACTGTCTGCGATCTCCTGCACGAGCGCCTCGCGCAGGGGGCTCGAGAGTGGCGGAAAGAGGTGAAGCTCGCGCGCCTCGGCGTCGGACACGCCATGCATCGAGGCTCGCACGCGTTCGCGGCTCGGGTGGGCGGCGACGAGCGTTCCGCTGCCGTCGAGCACGGCCTGAAACACCGGGCGGTAAAGCGCGAAGCTCGGCCATCCGGTGGCCTGCCAGCGCACCCGCTCACCCAGCGTGTCGGCGTCCTTCGGAGGCGGTTCTAGGGCCTCGGCCTGGGTCTCGTCGAGCATCTCGAAGGCCACGTGGGCCTCGGGGTGCGCGAGCAGAAAGCGCGTGATGAGCTCGGCCTCGAGTAGATGGTGGTCGCTGTTGTCGTGGATTTCGCCGATCAAGACCACGTCGGCCTCGGCGAGGGCTGCGAACAGGCGCGCGGGCTCCACGAGGTCTCGCGTCTCGCGGGCGTAGACGCGCCCGGCGAGTGGGTGCTCGGCGCCGAGGCGATGGACGAAGCCGCCGCGCGGTGTGAGCGCGCCCGAGGTGGCGCAGGCGAGTGTGAGGAGGAGCGGGCTTAGCGCGAGCGTGCGGCGGGCGGACATGATCGGCCCAGCTTACGTGATGCGGGTGCACTTCTCAGGTCGGGCAGGGCACGCTACCGTACGGGCGTGTCGCCCATCCACGTCGTAGGTGCTGCCATCGTCGAGCACGGCCGCTGCCTCGTGGCGCGACGGGGACCTGGCCGCAGCTTTGCCGGCAAGTGGGAGTTCCCGGGGGGCAAGGTCGAGCCCGGCGAGGCACCCGAAGTGGCGCTCGCCCGCGAGATCCACGAGGAGCTCGGGCTCACCATCGAGGTGCAAGGCCTCATCGCGCGAGGGGAGGCGAGCGTTTCTTCGCGCCCGCTGGTGCTCGACGTCTACGCTGCGCGCATCCGCGCAGGCGAGCTGTGCCTGCACGAGCACGCAGAAGCCTGCTGGGTGAGCGAGCCATCCCTCTTCGGCTATGACTGGGCGGACGCCGACATCCCGATCGTCGCGCCCGTCGCCGCGTTTCTGCGTGAGCTCAGCGCGAACGCTCGGTTGCCACGTTGACGACGAGGCGCCGGCCGTTGAGCTCGCGGCCATTGAGGCCCTCGATGGCGCGCATGGCGTCCTTGCGGTTGGCCATCGTCACGAAGCCGAAGCCCCGCGACTGACCGCTGTCGCGGTCTTTGACGATCACCGCCTCGGCCACGGGGCCGAACTGCCCGAAGGCCTCCCGCAGCTCGGCGTCCTCGGTGCCCCAGCTCACACCGCCGACGAAAAGTCGGCACGGAATGGCTGCTGCGGCTCTGTCGCCCGTGGCCTGCGATTCGATGGCCTGCATGGCTTCTTCGATCGAGGGCAAGTTGCCGACGATCTCCTCGGCGGTCGTGATCTCGATCTCGCCGCCACCGCGTGCTCGGCGCATCTGCCGCCGATCCGCTTTTTCCCGCTGCTTCCGGGCTTTGTCGTTTTCCCGCTGGCGCTTACCGAGGGAGTAGTCGCCCCGGCTCATCGCGCACCTCGGCGGAAGGGGGAGCGGGCTTGTTCACGGATTCGGTCGATTGGTCTCAATGCGGTTGCCTCCTCATGGAGGGCGGTGGGCCCCTACGGCTGTCCGTCTGGCCACAAACGCCCTGTCCCCGCTAGTTTGACCGCTCGAGTCGTTTCGGACCAGGCGTGTTTCGCGCGAGCCGCTTCTCGGCGAGCTCGGGATCACACGTGCTCATGCCCGATGCGCCGCGCCGCAAGCGGAATCGGGCGTGCTTTTTGGGCTTTTCCGGCGCCTTGTCGCTCAGGCCCTGTCGGCTGTGCGGGGCCGTGCCACAATCGCGCCCATCGGGAGGGACAGGGCCGATGAGCATTCAACGCATTGCGATCATGACGGGTGGCGGAGATTGTCCGGGCCTCAACCCGGTGATTCGCGCGGCCACGATCACGGCCATCCGGGAGTACGGCTGGGAGGTGCTCGGCATCGAGGACGCCTTCTCGGGCCTCGTCGACCTCAACTATCGCTCGCCCCGCGGCAACCAGTGGCTCACGCTCGACTTGGTGGATGGCATCCTCGATCGGGGCGGCACGATCCTCGGGACCTCCAATCGCTCCGACCCCTTCCGCTACGTGAGCACGGTGGACGGGACGAAGACCGAGACCGACATCTTCGACCGGGTGCTCGAGAACTTTCGTTCGCTCAAGCTCGATGCCTTGATCTCGGTGGGTGGCGACGGCTCGATGGCAATCGCCCAACACGCGATCGATCGCGGCATGACTCAGATCGTGGGCGTTCCGAAGACCATCGACAACGACCTGAGCGCGACCGACTACACCTTCGGCTTCGACACGGCAGTGCAGGTGGCGACCGAGGCCATCGATCGGCTGCGCGATACGGCCGCAAGTCACGATCGCGTGATGGTCGTCGAAGTGATGGGACGCGATGCCGGCTTCATCGCTTTGCATGCAGGCATGGCGGGAGGCGCGCATGCGATCCTCTTGCCGGAGATTCCCTATCGGCTCGAGCCGGTGGCCGAGATGATCCGAGCGCGACGGCGTTCGGGTCATCCGTTCTCGATCATCGTGGTGGCCGAGGGCAGCAAGCCCGCGGGCGGCGAGGTCAGCGTCGCGGGGCCGCGCGAGCTCGGGGCGATGCGCAAGCTGTTCGGTGCGGGCTCGCGCGTGGCCGAGGGGCTCTCGCATCTGATCGAGGCCGACACACGCGTCACCGTGCTCGGGCACATCCAGCGCGGCGGCAGCGCGAGTAACTTCGACCGCGTGCTCGGCACGCGCATGGGCGAGGAAGCCGTGCACCTCATCGCGCGCGGCGAGTTCGGCAAGATGGTGGCCCTGCGCGGCACCGAGATCGTCAGCGTGCCGATTCGCGACGCCATCGGTCACAACAAGCGGGTCGACACCCAAGGGCAGATGGTGCGCACTGCGCGCTCCCTCGGGGTGTCATTCGGTGATTGAGTCGCGAGCCGCGCTCTGGGGTGGATCCTGTGGCGTGAGGGGGTTGTGGGTGCTGTTTGCGCTCGCCTGCTCGTGCGCCATCGGCTGCAACACGTACCGCGTTCAGCAGAGCTCCCTGGTCCCGCCTGGGCTCGCCATCCCGGCAGCGGCCCGGGAGCCCGGCCTCGATGTGCAGGTTTCAGGGCAGCACACCCTCGGCGTCGGGCCGAAGCTCGACTTCGGAGACGACGCGTCGCTGTGGGTCTCACGCACCACGTTTCTGACAGGGCTCGAGTACACCGGACGCGTGGCGGGCGCGCGCATGCACGCGTTTCAGGGGCTAGGACGCGGCGCCATGCTCGCCACCCAGAACGATGTGGGCAAGCCCGCGGGCATCGTGTGGGGGCTCGGGGCGAGCGCGCTGTTTCGGTCCCTTGTCGACGAGCCCCATCACGGACTCGCCTTCGATGTGGGGATGACGTTCGTGAGCGCGCCCTCGCGCGTGGCCAGCGCATGCGACTTCTGCGACGAGGGACTCGAGCAGCCCTCCGCGGGGAGAGACTTGACCGAGTACTTTCACGACCGCAGCGTGACGGCCCTCTTCGCCGCCTCGGCCCACTATCGCTACACCTTCGAGCCTCAGCTCGGGCTCATCGCCGGTCTCACAGATCGACCTGAAGCTGGCGCCCTGCACCGT
>CAYNOM010000007.1:25943-30029 GCA_964398415.1 uncultured Polyangiales bacterium
CCAACGACTTCGAGCTCTACCGCCAGCTTCCGGGCCGCTCGAAGGTGACGCTCGGACAGCTCCATCCCGTGCTGCAGGCGGGGTGCGAGTGGACGCCCGTCCGCTGGGTGACGCTGCAGCCGGGGATCGTGTGGTTCGCCCCGCCCTCTGCGGGCCTGTACCTACCGACCGCAGCGCTCACGTTGCGTCTGCACGCGCGTCAGGATGAGCGCAGGCCGCCGCGCGACACCACCGTCGCGGCGCGTCAGGGTGGATTCCGAATGGCGTTCTGAAGCGCTACGCTGCGGGCCGAGGCATGGCGTTGAGACAAGCCATGAATCTAGAAGTAGAGCTTTTGTCCGCTCTCGGGCCGAGCCGGGATCGTCGCCTCACGTGATAAACCCGACTCGAATGTCGGGCATCATGCAGAGGCTGCGCGAGCAAACCCAGGCGCAGCACGAGGCGCTTCAGGCCACGCCGTTCTTCGCGGCGCTCCACGATCAGACATTGGCGCGGGATAGCTACGTCGCCTGGCTGCGCGTGCTGCATACGCTCCACGAAACGCTGGAGGTCGAGCTGTCGCGTTCGAGCGATCCATGGGTCAAGGCCGTGTGGTGCGACGAGGAGCGACGTACCCCCTGGCTCGAGCGCGATCTCGCCCACCTTGCCCAAGACACGCGACGCGATGCGCCAGGGGCTCAGTTGCGCGCGATCCTGATGGCCCAACAGATGCGCCATGTCGCGCTGTCCGATGCGCCACGTCTGCTCGGCGTGCTGTACGTTCTCGAAGGCTCGGCCCTCGGCGGGCAGGTGCTGAAAAAGCAGCTTGGGGCGCGCTTCGGGCTGCGTGAGGGGGCAGGACTCGACTACCTGTCGGGGCGTGGCGCGGACACCCAAGCGCACTTTCGGCGCTTCTCGGAGCGCATGGACGCCCACGTCAACGACGTTTCGGTGATGCGTCGCGTGGTGGACGCTGCACGCGCGTTGTTCAGCGATCTCGAAGAGGTGCTGCGCGCGCTCCACCCGCTCTCCGATGAGCGACTCGGCGACATGGTCAAGGCCCTGAACCCCGACGCAGGCACCCACGGCATCGCCGACGACCTGAGCGAGATCGCGGCTGCGCTGCGCGCGGGGGAGCTGTCGTGGCGCGCGTTTCCTTACTACGAGGCGCGCTATGGAGCGCGCGGACAGCGGTTTACCCGCAGTGACAGCGCGTGGCTCGTGACCCTGTGCCGCCTCGAGCCGCCGCAGGTACGCCGTCACGTGACCTGGCTCGGCCAGGTGCTCGCCGCGCGCGGGATGCCGCGGCTGATGTTGGAGGAGCACCTGTTGCGCCTCCACGGCCTCTTGTGCGAGGCCCTCCCGGAGCGTCGCGAGCGCTACGAGCCCCTGCTCGCGGCGCATGCCCTCTTGCACGAAGCGCGCGTCAGCCAGCTGTCGGCGGCGGCGCAGAAGGCGTTGGCGCTCGAGTTCGACCGCGGCCCGGCTGCGCGTGTGGGCCTCGTGCGCGTGGGGGAGCTGCTCGTGTCAGCGGTGGCCGACGAGCTCGATGGTGTCGACAACGCCGTGTCGAGCCTGAGCGGCTGGCTCACCGAGCGCGGGCGCTTCGATGCGTCGTTTCAACGCGCCGTGCAGACTTTGTTGCAGGCCACCCATAGAGCGTTCGCTGCGGCAGGCTGAGCGCACGGCACTAGCGCGATCGCACCCACACGCGGTGGATCGTGTCGACAGGGCCGCTCCGTTGAATGTCGTCGACTTCCCACAGCTCGCCTGCGCCGCCCGCGCTGAAGGCGTAGTCGCCTGCGCGAAAAAGCGGCCTTTCCGTCATGGCCGCATCGCGTTGATTGGACGACCACGAATCGGCTGCCGCGGGCAGAAATGCGCTGTGACCTGAGAGCTCCGTGAAGTCGCTCTCGATGCCCTGACAACTGCCGAAGCCATCGCCGAAATACAGCAGGCACTCGGGCGACGCCGTCTTGAAGTGCAGAACGCGCGGGTGGGCTTGGCTGATGCCGAAGAATCGCACCTCCGTCGCGTTCAGCGCCTCGAACAGCGGAGTTGCCGCGTGGCCCCAGGCCGTGCTGCCAGCTTCGTCGAGGCCGAGCTCGTTGCCGCGTAGGCTCGGCAAGGTGGTGAAGCGGCGCGCCGTCTCCGGGGAGGTGCCCGCCTGGTGCGTGTAGTTCAGCACGAGCGTCCAGCCCCCGCCCTCGGTCGTCATGTCGCAGTAGGCCTCGATCACACCGAAGGCGAAGCGCGGGCCGTCCGGGTCGATGAGATAGGAGCCGCTCGGTGCAGCCGGCAGCGCGCGGTGAATTTCGCTGCAGTTGCGCATGGGGCTCGTGTTCGGACCCGCGGGCACAGCGCAGCTCGGGCCGCTCCAGCCGAACGTGCATTGCTCGCAGCGTGCGCCTTCTCGACGCGCGCCGCAGGTGCAGGCGCCCGTGCCCTCGCGGCCGTCGTCGCACAGGCCGCCGTTGCAGTCGCAGGTCTCGGTGCAGCTTGGGCCATAGGTTCCTGCAGGGCAGGCCGGGCGCACGAACACGCGGTGGATCGTGCTCGGGCTCGGTCCACTCGCGATGTCGTCGACCTCCCAGCGCGTTCCTTCCGCACGCACGCTGAAGGACGCCACACCTTCGCGGAAGAACGGTGCCTCAGTCATGGCGAGAGCGCCTCGATCGAGCGAGGTCGTGTCGACGAGCTCGGGCAACGCGGCGGTGTGCCCGGGTAGGGGCGTGAAGTGCGTGCCCGATGGATTGCAGCTCCCCAGGCCCGTCGCGAAGTAGCGCGCACAGGCAGGCAGATCGGTGCGGAAGTCGAGCACGCGGTCATGGGCGGAGCTGATGCCGAAGAAGCGAATCTCGCCGGCGTCGAACGCAGAAAACAGCGCGTTGTCGGCGTGTCCCCAGCTTGTGTCGCGGGTCGAGCCGTCGCTGCCGAGCACGTCGTCACCGAGCACGGGCAGGGTGCTCCGCGCCTCGAGCTCGGGGTTCGTGCCTGCCGCATGCTCGTAGTTCATCACGAGCGTGAAGCCACCACCGTCGGTGGTCATGTCGCAGAAGGCCTGCATCGGCGAAAAGCCCGTCGCGCTGCCGTCGGGATCGATCACGTAGACGCCGTCGGGTGAGCCCGGTGCGTTGCGCAGGATCTCCGCGCAGTCGCGTGCGACGATGTCGCAGCGCGCGCCGCTCACCCCCGCTGGACAGGTGCAACTGCCGTCGCCGGACATGCCGTCGTCGCAGGTGCCAAGCCCACAGGCACACTGGCCGCTGCACGTGGGACCAAAGCGATTCGGCTCGCAGCGGTCGCAGCGCGGGCCCGTGACGCCGTCGGGACACGCGCAGCTGCCATCGCCCGTGAACCCGTCGTCGCAGGTGCCGAGCACGCAGTCGCACGATCTGAGGCAGAAGAACCCGTAGCGGCCGGGCGCGCACTGGTTGCAGCGCGGTCCGCCGAAGCCGGGCAGACAGCGACAGCTTCCATCGCCACCCAGGCCATCGCTGCAGGCGCCGAGCACGCAGTCGCAGCGGCCCTGACAGCGCGGGCCGTAGCGCCCGGGGGTGCAACGATCGCAGCGCGGCCCCGTGAAGCCCGGGTCGCAGACGCAGGCGCCAGTTTCGCAGGAGCCTGCCACGCACGCGTTGTCGTCGTAGCGCGGGCACACATCCTCGGCGTCGGGCACCCCGTCGCCATCCGCGTCGCCGCCGGACGCTCCGCCGTCGCTGGTGCCGCCAGACACTCCGCCGTCGCTCGTGCCACCGGACGTTCCGCCGTCGCTCGTGCCACCGGACGTTCCGCCGTCGCTCGTGCCACCAGACGCCCCGCCGTCGTTCGTGCCGCCGGACGCTCCGCCGTCGCTGGTGCCACCAGACGCTCCGCCGTCGCTGGTGCCACCGGACGCTCCGCCGTCATTGGCGCCGCCCGCGCTTCCGCCGCCGCCATCGCCGCTGGAGCTGCCGCCTCCATCAGCGCTGCCCCCGGAGCCACCGCCGTCGGATGCGCTGGCGTCGAGGCCGCCGTCCGCACTTGCCGAGCCGTTGTTGCCCGCGTCGAGGCCGCCACCACCGGCGTCGCGGAAAGGTCCGCCGGGGCCCGCATCACGATCGCGCG
>CAYNOM010000008.1:0-8068 GCA_964398415.1 uncultured Polyangiales bacterium
GAAAGAACGATCTCGCCGAAGGGCCCGCGCCGCTGCGTCCGCTCGACGCCTCGGAGATGGCCACCTTCCTCGAGCGCGAGCAAGTCGAGGTCGAGGGGCTCGCCCGGTTGCTCGTTCCCGAGGCGACCGTGATCGCGTTCGCGAAGCAAGCTGCCTCGGGCAAGGGCGCTCCACTCGACAAGGCGACGGCGCTGACGGCGGCCGTCCGCGCGCGTGCGAAGGCGCTCGCATTCGCGCCCTGGTCGCTCGGCGAGCCGCGTCCTACGCCCGTGATGCTGCCCAAGGAGACGCTCTCCGCGCTCGAGAAGGATGGGGCGCGTCGCGAGCTGTACCCGCTCGAGGTAGCGGCGCTCGAGGTAGCGGCGCTGCGTGCGCTCGGCGTGAACGCGATGATCGCGGAGCTTGTCGCCGTGCCGGGTGAGCGCGCGCCGCTCGATCCCTCGGGCTACCTCGGTTACTTCGCGGTCGCGGTGTTCGAGGGCGACGCGGCGAAGGCCAAGGCGCCGAAGCTCTTCGACCCCTACGGCGGTCGCAGTCTCGATGACAAGGTCGAGTTTGCGGTGCTCGACGATCCCAGCGCGGTGGGTGCGGCGCTCGCCTTGCGCGCCGTGCACGAGGTGGCTTATCTCGCCGATCCGCGCAAAGCGCTCGACACCTCGTCGCAGTCGTTGACGCTCGCGTCACGCTTGCCCAGCGTGCGCACCGCACGCGGCATCATCGTGCTGAGCAGTAAGCTCCTCGAGCAAGGCTTGCAGGAGCTCTCGGCCGCAAGTCAGATGCGACCCGATCCGGTGCGTCTGCACAACCTGGCGAGCGCGCGCATGCTGTCGGGGGACATCGAGTCTGCCCAGCGCGACGTGACGAGTGCGCTCGACAAGATGCCCGACTACGCAGGGGCGCACGGCACGCTCGGCGCGCTGCACCTGATGCGCGGTGACATCGAGGCTGGCCGTGCAGAGCTGCGCAAGGCCGAGGGGCTCGCACCGGATCTCTCGCTGATTCAGTGGGGCTTCGCGGAGCTCACGCTGCGTGAGGGCGATCGTGACGGCGCGCTCGCGCGTGCAAAACGCGCCTACGACAAGCGGCCCTCGTTCGATTCGCGCCTGCGTTACGCTGTGCTGTTGCGACAGGCCTCGCGCTACGAGCAGATGCGCAAGCTCGCGCACGAGATGGTCGATGGCGCCCCCGACTACCGCAAGTCGGAGCTGAAGGAGCTGCTCGTGTCTGTGCTCGGTCCCACGGCGCTCGATGCCATCGAGCCAGACCCAAGCGCAGACGACCTGTCGGATCTCGGAGGGCCCGACCTGCGGCTCGACCTCAGTGGGGGCACGCTGGCCGATCCGAGCGACGCGCGCGGACTCACGCTCGGCGCGGGCGCCGACGCTGACCCCTTGATTCTTTCGGGCGACGAATCGAAACTGCGCCTTCGCGGTCCCGATCAGGACCTGAAGCTCGATCTTTCGAAGTGAGCCCTCCACATGAGTGAGAATCTCGGCCGTGCCGACCTCGGTGACGCTGCAGCCACCCTCGAAGACGCCAAGGCTTTCAACAAGGGCAAGGGGCGTCTTCTGGCCGGCATGCTCGGGCTTCTCGTGGCTGCCATAGGCGCGTTCGCGTTCTATCTCGTCCAGGATCAACCCAACCCCTACGGCGAGCTCGGCAAACAGGTGAACGGCCTGCGCGGTAGCGCGTTCGATGGCTTCTTCAGCTGCGCGTTGCCTGGCAGTAAGCCCGCCGAGCTGAAGAGCAACGAAGACCTGCTCGAGGAGCTGCACGGACGCGGCGCAGCCGGTGCCCGTTACGGATCACACCTGCGCGACAAGTGTCGTCCCACGTTGGCAGACCTCAGTGTGCGCTTGCGCGCGCTGTTGCCGCCCGAGGACGCTGAGCCCCTCGTGAAGCAAATGGCGGATGCGGTGTCGAAGATCGAGGCCGGGGTCAACGTGTACGCCGACCATCTGCAGGGCCTCGAAGGACCTTACGATCGCGACGTCGCCACGAGCCAGCTCGAGGGGCTCACGCGCGGCTGGTACGAGTTCCGTAAGGCGCACGCCGAGCTCAACAAGCTGATCAAAGAGAAGCTCAATCGCTGAGTGTCGCTGATCATCCTGCAGTGTGTGCACGCTGCGGCGGGTGAAGTCAGAGCGATACCTCGATGACGCAAAAACTGCTCGAATCCCGCAGAATGCGGAAAATTCGCTGCGGTGTCGCTGGAATTGAAGCCAAAGTGGGGTGTTTTCACTTCGCTTTGCTTGCGGGTCCAGGGATTCGGGCTTAGTTCAGTCGCCGGTCTGCGTGGCGCGAGCTGGTTTCGTTTCTCTAGTGATACTGCTCGCGCGTGCGCCAGAGGTCGATCGCGGTTCGCGTCGACTGCCATGCGGAAGTTCCATGCAAAGACTGATAGCGATCCTGAGTGTGCTCTTGATGGCGGCCCCGGCGTCTGCCTACAGACGGCCCGTTGCCGCGGAGCACTGGAGTGACGCAGCCCAGATCACGCTGGCGCGGGCCATGGTCGGGGAGGCCGATTGGCACGAGCCCGACCACGTAGCCATCGCCTTCGTGCTCGCGCGTCGCTTTCGTACGCACCAGCTCAACCGCGCTCCGATGTCCTTCGAACGCTACATCCAGCTCTACGCTGCTTCGCTGCGCAGCGACAGCCCGCGCTCGCAGTGGGTGCAGTCCCTTCCTTGGGGGCCGATGCCGGGGCCCTACGAGCAACGCTGGGATCGCGTGCGCAGGCTCGTCACGGCCTGGGGCGAGGGACGCGTCAAAGACCCGTGCCCGAAGGCGCTGCACTGGGGAGGCACGATGGATCGCCCCTCGCGTCGCTGGTCGCCGATCAGCTGCGGCATGACCCGTAACATCTTCTACACGCACCGCGAGCGCTCGACGCAGCCCGTGGCGCCGCAGGCGCTCACGCGACGCTGAGCTCTCCGTCGCCTGCGCCTTCTTCGATCGCGCGCGACTTGCGAAAGGCCTGAAGGCGCTTGTAGCGCGCCTTCAGCACTTTCTTGCGCGTCAGGTACGCGAACAAGCAGGTGACGTCGAAGCCGAAGTAGAAGACGCTGATGCCACTCGGCGGATTGCCACTTGGAAACCACTCGAAGCTATCGAGCAGCGCGCGATGCCAGTACCAAGCGTCGAAGCGCGTACCAACTTGCTCGAGGTAAGCCACGAACAGGAACATCGCGAGAAAGAACAATCGCGAATCGCGATTGAGCAAGAGGAGTGCGACGAACAAGCCCGTGCAGGCCGCGCCATACACGTCGTTCTGGGCCACGAGCCAGTAGGTGGCGTAGGCGAGCGACGCCCCCGCCATCGCGGGCACGACGTAGCGCTGGTTCTTGAGCATCCAAGGCTCGCGCACGAGGTAGAAGACGGCGCCGTACAGGATCGAATGGCCCGGCGGCACGTAGATCGGAACGTTGGCCAGGCGATACTCGTACATGCCGACGACCAGCGAGAAGAACACCTCGCCCACGGTGGCCACCACCACGCCGTACTTCATCAGGGCGCGCAGGCGTGGCGGCGCATCGCGGTACATCCATACGAAGTAGGCGATCATGATCGCGTTCGCGATCCACTGGCCGTAGGCGATACGCGACGCGACCCAGCTGCTGTCGAGAAAGCACACGAGCACCATCAGCGCAGCGACGCCCAACCACGTGGAGGTGCGCCGAAAGCTGCGTAGAGAGGCTGTCGAGAGCGCGGTGTCCGCGGGCAAAGAGAGGCCTTGATGCGACATGATCCTCCGAACGGGGCACGCCACGCGCGCCCGAACAAGCCAAGACCTCGCTTATACGCTCGAACCGCGCGCGACAGAAGGCGTGGGAGGCAGGACGACCCTATGGGGCGGCCGCGCACACGGGCGGTTGTGCGGCGTTGCTGTTCGGTCGCAGCATCAGCGGAAGCTCCACGTCGACGACACCCGTTGGGGAAGGCTTTTCGAAGCGCAGCTCCTTCGCGAGCGCGAGCACGCAGGCGGCCACCGCAGCGTCGTGGGTCTCGTCGCTCACCATGCAAGCTTCGCTGGTGTTGCCGTCGGCGCCGATGCGAAGCGCGAGGCTGAGCTTGCCGCCCGCCGCGCCGCGCGCGTCACCCTGGCCGAGGCAGCTCAGGGCGCGCTCCTTCAGCGGCGCGAGACCGGCCACGATCGCGGCAACGTCGAGGTCGCCCTCGATCGCATCACTCTCGGGCAGCCCGTCGGGGCAGCGCAGGGCGGCGGCCGTGGTGCCGCGTGGTGGGGGCAGTGCGGCCTCGGCAGCCAGGGCCACGCCGAGCACCACGGGGCCGCCTCCGGCCGCGGCGAGGCGCTCGAGCAGGGCGACGAGGCGTGAGATGGCGACGTCGCGCTCGGCGGTCACGAAGAGGGTCGTGCGCGGTTCGACGAGGCCCGCTGCACGCAGCGCGTCGAGGCTGCGCTCGTCCGAAAGCGGCGTGAGGGGCACGCCTTCGCGCGGCTCCGTGGGCCGCAGGAAGACGCCCTGATCGGTGAGCCAGAGCGAGGCGGCGAGGGGTGTCGGGGGCGCGCTCGTGAGCCCTGAAAGGGCCAGCGGTCCGTCGCTCAGCCCATGCCGTCCCCAGCGGCTCAGAATCGGCACGAACGGCGCCCCCTCGAGGCGGGTGTCGAGATCGACCGGCGCCTCTCCCACGGGATGCACAGCCACCGCAAGCTCGGCCTCGAGGCGATAGCCCGCATCTTTTCGCGCGAGCAGACAGCCGCGCACGGGCTTGTCGTCGAGCTCTTCGACCTCGAGGCCACGGAGCAGCTCGCCGTAGTTGGCTTCGGCACCGAGGTCTCGCGACGCTGGAGCGGCAGGGGCGACGCTCGTGGCAGGTGTCGTCGGCGATGGCGGCGTGGCTTGCGTGGCCGCGCATCCCACGAGAAAGAGCGCTAGAAGCGCGGATGAATGCTTGGGCATGGGGCGCGAGCATGCCACGCGCGACGGGCGAGCCGAAAAGTTGCGCGGAGCGCTCGCTCTTGCCTAGGACAAAGGCATGCGAGTGGGTTGCGTTCTGTGTGTGCTCGTGGTGCTGTTCGCGGGGGCTTTTGCGCCTGCCGCCGAGGCCAAGCGCACGGTGCTCGTCGCGCGCGTGCCCACCTTGCCGCGTGCCCTGCGCAAGAGTCGCTCGCTGGGCTTTCCCTGGCACGGGAGCTTGCAGCGTGGGGTGAAGCTCGAGCCCTCCAAGACCCTGCGCTACGTCACGGAGTACGCTCCGACGGAGCACTTCTACGGCACGTGGGAGCTCGTGCAGCTCCTGCAGCGTGCAGCCCATCGCGTGGCCGTGCGTCTGCCCGGGGCCAGGCTGTCGGTCGGCGAGCTCTCGGCGCAGCACGGGGGCAATCTGCCCGGTCACGCGTCCCACGAGAGCGGACGTGACGTCGACATCGGGTTTTACATGCGCGATGCGGCAGGCAGGCCCTACGAGGCGTTTGCATTTGCGAACTTCGACGCGCGCGGTCGCGGTCTGCCCCCCAATCAGGGGCTGTCGTTCGACGTCGCACGCAATTGGGAGCTGGTCGGAAAGCTCGTGGCAGATGGCGATGCGCGTGTTCAGTACATCTTCGTGGCTCCAGGCATTCGGAGCCTCTTACTGTCCCACGCCCGATCGATTGGATCCCCCAAGGTCGTGATCGATAGGGCATCACGCGTGATGGTGAGACCGAACGAGAAGCATCCTCACGGCAATCACTTCCACGTACGCATTTATTGCAGTCCCTTCGATCGACCAAAATGCAAGGACAGGGCTCCATTCTGGCCCTGGTCGCCGGGTTCTCCGCTATAATGGGGCCTCATGTCCCGGCGCGATACCCCTCGCGCCCACAGGCCCTTTGTGTTTGTGGTGTGCTTCACTCTCGTGCTCTTGGGCACGGGTGCGTTCGCGTGGGCGCAGAGCGCAGCGCGTGATCCCTTCTCGGCCGACGAGTTGTCACGCCTGAGAAAAGGGCAGCTCGTGGTGCGCCCAAGCCCAGAAAAACGCGGGGATCAGTCGCTGCTCGGAGGCGCGAGCTGGCAGCTCGTGAAGCGGCCTGCCGACATCGTGTGGCGCGCGGTGCTCGACACCCACTACTACCACAAGATGATCCCGACGGTGACGAGCGCAAAGTCCGTGGCGAGCCGAGAGGGCAAGCGCGTGGTGCAGCTCGAGCACAAGGCGGGCCCCATCGCCGTTCGTTACAACGTGTCGATGCACGTCTACCCCGACAGACACGACATTACCTTCGCTCTCGCCCCGAAGCAGTCGTCCGGGCCCCGCTCGGCTTGGGGGTTCATCTCGGTAAGACCCTACGGTCCGCAGCAAACGCTGATCGCCTATGGTGTGATGGCCGATCCCGGGGACGGGCTGCTGATCACCTTCCTCAGGGGCACCGTGCAGGAGTGGATCCTGCGCGTTCCCGAGCAGATGCGGAAGTTCATCGAGAGTGACACCGCCCGCGCGCTCTACGCCGAAAAGCGCTGAAGAGCTCCTGTGCGTCAGGCGCGTGCGTCGTCGACCGGGGCGATAGAGCACATGCGGGCGATGGCCTGCCACAGCTCGTCGCGGCCTTCACCGGTGACGGCGCTGTAGCCGATGGCCCGCACACCGGCCCGCTTTTTCAGGTCGAGCAGCGCAATCTTGCGCTTGTTGACGGGAAGGCGATCGATCTTCGTGGCGACGATCAGGGCCTTTTGGCCGATGTGGGCGAGGAACTCGAGCAGCTCCTCTTCCTCGGCCTCGATGCCGCGGCGCACATCGACGAGCACCAGCACACCCCTCAGGCCGACGCGGCGCTCGAGGCAGCTCTCGATCATGGGGCCCCAGCTCAGCCGCTCGGTCTTCGAGCGCTTGGCAAAGCCGTAGCCGGGTAGATCGATGAAATCGACCTGGGCGCCGCCGCGCAGGGTCATGCGAAACAGGTTGAGCCCGCGCGTGCAACCAGGCGTGTTGCTGGTGCGTGCGAGCTTTTTGCGCTGGGCGAGGCTGTTGATGAGGCTCGACTTACCCACGTTGGAGCGGCCTGCGAAGGCCACCTCTGCGAAAAGCGGAGCGGGCAGACCTTCGACGCCCGTGGCGGTCAGCAAGAAATCGGCGTTGAGCACATCCATGACAGACGGACTCATGTAGCCCGTTTTCTGCGGCGTCGCACGGCGTCGAGCAGCTCATCGAGCTCCGGGGCCTTGAGCACGCGGGCGCCTACGAGAAAGGTGAGCCCGCCCACCAGCATGATGCCGAGCAGGCTTGCGACGCGCACAAGCTCGCCCGCATCGCGGAAGGACACGTAGCCCGACAGCGTGACGCAGACCGCGGCCATGGCGACGGAGGCCAGAGTGGTGCGAAGGGCGCTCTTCACCACCTCGCCTAGGCCCAGGGCACCGAGCTTCGCGCGCAGGGCGTAGAGCAACACCGCGAGCTGCACGGCGGCGGCCAGGCTGTTGGCGAGGGCTATCGCCACGTGGCTGAGGGCGCCCATCAAGAGCGTCGTGGTCGACAGAAACACGATCAGGTTGAGGGCACTCGCCTTGACGGGCGTCTTCGTGTCTTGGTGCGCCGAGAACATGGGCACGACGGCGCGCACGCCCGCCACGGCCCACACGCCACATGCTTGGAACACCAGTGACTTTCCCGTCTCGACGATGTGCACGGAGGTGAACGCGCCGCGACCGAACAACACGGCGGCGACCGGCTCGGCGAGGCCGACGAGAAGCGCGCTCGCGGGGATCGCGATGAACAGAGTCAGCCGCAGCGAGTAGCGAAACAGGGAGAGTAGCTCGTCGGTTTTGCCCTCGCTGCGCAGCCGGGAGAGCGTGGGCAAGGTGGCCGAGGCGAGGGCCAGCGCGAACATGCCCTGTGGGATCTCGATCACGCGCTGCCCATAGGAGAGGTAGCTCTGGGAGCCCTCGGGCATGAACGAGGCGAACAGGCGCGAGAGCAGCATGTTGATCTGGTAGACGCCGAGCCCGAGCACGAGCGGGCCCATCAGCGACAGTGCGCGGCGCACCTCGGGATCGGAGAAGCCGAGCTTCGGCCGGGGCAAGAGATCGAGTCGCGCGAGGCTTTTCAGCTGCACGAGCCACATCGCCATGCC
>CAYNOM010000008.1:8168-10020 GCA_964398415.1 uncultured Polyangiales bacterium
CGCGGGCGCGAACACCACGCCGAGCAGTGACGCGACGACCAAAAGGGTGCCCAGGGTGCCCGAGAAGTGCGCGAGAAAGCGCTTCGCAGCGGGCTCGCCCTCGCGCGTCCGCACGTCGCTGAAGACGGGCACGAAGGCGTTCGAGACCGCACCCTCGCCGAGCAGCATGCGCAGGGTATTGGGGATGGTGAAGGCGATGAAGAAGGCGTCGGTCTGGGCCACCGTGAAGCTCGCGGCCACCACCGACTCTCGAACCATGCCGAGCACCCGGGACGCCAGGGTGCCGAGGGCGGTGAGCCCCGCCCTCCGTGCTACGCTTCCGCCTTCCTCCATCGCCCGGGCATTAGCTGGCTTGGGGCCGAGCGGGCAAGGAAGCGGCGGCGCTGCGTCGGGCTCTGCCTGCCTTGACAAGACCAGACCCGAGGGCTACCAAAGCGGCCCTCACACGAGTTTTCTGGAGAGCACTGTGGCGAACCACGCTTCCTCGAAGAAGAGAATCCGACAGACCGAGAAGCGCACGGCGCGCAACCGACACGTGCGCAGCACCGTGCGTACGGCACTCAAGGCCGCCCGCCTGGCCCTCGCCTCGGGCGACCCCACGGCAGCCAAGGCGGCCGTCACGGCGGCTGAGTCGCACATCCGCAAGGCCGTGTCGAAGGGTGTGTACCACTCGAAGACTGGCTCGCGCTACGTGTCGCGCCTGCAGGGCCAGGCCGCCGCGCTTCAGGCCTGAATCACCGCCTGGGCACTTGTCGAGGGCGCTCCGAGCGGGTGCCCTTTTCGTGTTTAACCGGGGTGTCAGTGGCACAGGGCGAGTAGGGTTCGCTCGAGCACACGCGGCCCCGGCACCTTGCTGCCCTTGAGCTCCAGATCGGCTTGGGCCACGAGCTGAAACGCGCGGGCCAGTTGGGCGTCGTCGAAGCGTCGAGCGGCGGTCTGTAGGTCACGCGCCTTGAACGGCGGTGCGCCAGCTTTCTGCGCGGCCTCTTGAGGGCGTAGGCCCGACGCGAGCGCGTCACGCATGCGGGCCACGGTGCGCAACTGCCGGGCCACCAGGGCCAGGATGCGCAAGGGTGGCTCGCGATCGGAGAGCAGCGAAGCCGCAGCGCCGAGGGCCGTGGCGGCGTCCTTCTCGGAGACGGCGTCGACCAGCAACCAGATCGAGTCGGTGCGCACATGGGCCACGCAGGCTTCCACGTGCGCGAGCTCGATGGGCTGGGCGGGCCCCACATACAGGGACAGGCGCTCCAACGCGTCGTCCAGACCCGAAAGATCCGCGCCGAGGGCGTCGGCGAGCGCTGCCGCGGCCTCGGGGTGCAGTGCGTGGCCGCGGGCCTCGGCTTCGGCGCGGGCGATCTCGGGGATCTGCTGCGGTTTGGGCGGCTCGCATTCGAGCAGCACGCCTGCCTCGCGGGCGGCCTTGGCGAGCTTCGAGCGGCCATCGAGCTTGTCGAACAGCAGCACCAGGCACGTTTCTGGGCTCGGCCGTCCCAGGTAGAGCGAGAGGGCTTCGTGCTCCGTGCTCGGCATGGCGTCCGCGCTGCGCACCAAGATGAAGCGCCTCGCGGCCATCATCGGCAGGGTGCGCGCCGCGTTGATCACGCTCTGCGCGCTGAGCCCGCTGCCCTGAAACAGATCGTCGTTGAAGCCGCTCGGGCCGTCGCCGAGCGTTGCCGCTTTGAGCGCGCTCACGGCTCGCTCGGCGAACAAGCGCTCCGAGCCGGTGATCACGCAGACGGGCGGCACCTTGCCCGCCTGGGCCTGCTTGAGAAGGTGTTCGAGCTGCATGCCGCAGGGCTAGCCCAGGGGCGCGGCCCAAGCGAGCGGACGCGAGCGGAAGTGAAAAGGCGAG
>CAYNOM010000008.1:10120-29901 GCA_964398415.1 uncultured Polyangiales bacterium
GCGAGCGGACGCGAGCGGAAGTGAAAAGGCGAGTCGAAGCCTTTTCAGCTGTCGTCGTCGGAGAAATCGACGGTGCCGCTGTGGCGCTTCTCTTCGCCTTCGGTCGTGAACTTGAGCGAGCCCACCTCCTGGCGCTTGACCGTGACCACGAGCTCCATGCGGCGGTTCGGCTTGAAGCGGGGACGCGGCAGCTTGATGCGCTGCAGGAAGACCTTCTGCTTCCGGTCGTCGATGAACGTGCTCATGTCTTCGACGAACTGACGCGAACCGTCGTGGATGTCGTAGAACAGCACGTGGAACTCGAGGTCACCGGGCGGGGCGTTGAACTGGGTGACCATCTCCGCCATGAACTTGCGCTCGTCGAGCTTCTGCTCGCTGGTCTCGCGCAGGCGCTGCGTGCCGTGAGAGCGCACGAAGCCGAGTAGCCCCCTCTCGTTGAGCTGGCCGGGGATCTTCGCTTGGGTGAGGAAGATGTTGGCCTTCAGTCGGCCCGCTTCGGCGGGTCGGGGAAACGCCGCAACCGCGCACAGGGCCACGAGGGCGAGGAGGATGGATCCGCGTACGAGGGTCTTCTGCATTGGGGCTCCGACGGGACATCCTAGCCAGGATTCACGCACAATGAAGCCTGAAATTGTGTGGGATTTCGCTGGTGTTGTGAGAATTTGGGCAGACTGGCCAAGTTCTGTGAGCCGAGCCACTCGCGTCCCCTCTGCGGTCGGCCACTCGGAGCGAGTCCGCGCAAAAAGTGGACCGATGAACGGAGGCGCAGGTAACCCGTGGTGTTGGAGGACAGTGCGGATGGTCGAACTTGGCGCAGATGTCCGGGCGCTGCTCGCGCAGGCGCAGCGGGTTGCTCAGAAGCGGGGCCAAAAGCCATCCACGGGCCACATCGTGCTGGCGATGCTCGAGTCGCCAGGTGACGGGGGCAGGTTGCTCGGAGCCCACGGCGCGCGTGTGGTCGCGCTGCACGGGGTGCTGCGGGACGTGCAGTCCGAGGCGAGCAACACCGTCGATCTGTCGCTGGATCGCGCGCGGCGCATCGCGGCCCAATCCGGGGCCCGCAAGGCCCATCCGCTGCACCTTCTGCTCGCCACGCTGCAAAATACGCGCAGCGAGGCCGCGCGTTGTCTCGATGCCCTCGGCGTGCCTGTGGACGAGCTCTCGCGTGTGCTCGAAGACTCGCTCGGCATGCCAAGCCTGCACAAGGCCCAGGACGGAGCGGCCCGGGTGCGCGCCGAGGCGCTCAAGCCGTTGCCGCGCACGCTGATCGACTGGGAGGCGCAGAAGCGCAGCCAGACCACTGCCCCCTCAACACCTGTGGCGCGCATCGCGAAGGCACCTCACGTCGCGCGAGCGCCGCGTGGGGCGGCACCTGGGCCCGACACTGGGCGCCCCGCGAACGTCCGCGCGAACGAGCCGGGCGCGCCTGCGCGCGGCGTCGAGGCACGTACGGGCAAGGGGGCTGATTCACAGCGCTTCGTGCTCGATCCGCAGCGCTTCGCGCTCCTCAACGCGCTCGGACGAAACCTCACCCAGCTGGCGGCGGAGGGGCGCATCGATCCAGTGGTTGGGCGCGACCAGGAGATCGAGCAGGTGCTCGATGTGCTGGCCCGGCGCCGCGCCAACAACCCGATCCTCGTGGGGCCACCGGGGGTCGGCAAGACCGCGATCGCCGAAGGGCTCGCGCTGCGGCTCGTGGCGGCAGGGCTCGAGGGCGAGGCGGCTCCACGACTGTTGATCGAGGTGTCTGCGGGCAGCCTCGTCAGCGGCACGGGGGTGCGCGGCGCGCTGTCGGAGAAGCTCGCTCGCCTGCGCAAAGAGGTGCGAGACAGCGAGGGCAAGGTGCTGCTGTTTCTCGACGAGATCCACGCGCTGATCGGGGGCAACGACGGCCCAGACGATCTGGCGAACGAGCTCAAGGCGGCCCTCGCGCGCGGTGAGCTGCCCTGCCTGGGTGCCACGACCGAAGTGGAGTATCGCAGGGTGTTCGAGCGCGACGCGGCGCTCTGTCGTCGGTTCTCGCGGGTGGAGGTGCTCGAGCCGTCGCGCGATGCGGCCCTGTCGATCTTGCAGGGGGTGTCGCTGCACTACGAGCGCTTCCACGGCGTGGCCTACGCGCGCGATGCGCTCCAGGCCGCGGTCGATCTGAGCGTGCGCTATTTGCCGGAGCAGCATCTGCCCGACAAGGCCATCGCGGTGCTCGACTTGTCGGCGGCGCGCGTGCGCAGGCGGGGCGGAGACGTGGTCGATCGGGCGGCGGTCGCGGCTGTGATCGGAGAGCAGGCGCAGGTGCCGGTGGAGCGGCTCTTGATGCGTGACAAGGAGCGCCTGTTGACGCTCGAAGCGCGGCTTTCTGAGCGGGTGATAGGTCAGCGCGCGTCGATTGCTCGAATCGCGGATGCCGTGCGGCGTGGCGCGGTGGGCCTGCGCGGAAAGCGGCCGCTCGGCGTGTTTCTGCTTTTGGGGCCCACCGGCGTGGGCAAGACTGAGCTGGCCAAGGCCCTGTCCGACGAGCTGTTCGAGCGTAGCGGGATGACGCGCATCGACATGAGTGAGCTAGGCGAGGCCCATGCGGTGGCGCGGCTCTTCGGTGCCCCGCCGGGCTACGTCGGCCACGAAGACGGTGGCCAGCTCACCGAGGCCGTGCGCAAGCGGCCCTACCAGCTCGTGCTGCTCGACGAGATCGAGAAGGCCCACCCCGACGTGCTCCTTTCGCTCCTGCCCCTGCTCGACGAGGGTCGGCTCACCGACGGTCGCGGACGCACGGTCGACTTCACCAACACGATCATCGTGCTGACGTCGAATCTGGGCGCGCGGGAGAGCGCGAAAGCCAAGGTGGTCGGCTTCGGGGCGGACGATTCGGGCGACGCGGCGGACGATGGGGCCGAGCGCGCGCTGCGGGCGGTGCGCGCCGCGCTGCCCCCGGAGCTGTGGAACCGCATGGACGAGGTGGTGTTCTTGCCCCGCCTGTCGCGGGATGACGTGGCCCTGATCGCACGGCGCATGCTGGCCTTCGTGGTCGAGGCCTTGAGGCGTGAGCAGGGGGTGGAGGTCGAGATCGACGACAGCGTGATCGACGCGCTGATCGAGGCCGGGGGTTACGACGCGGAGCTCGGCGCCCGACCCATGCGCAGGGTGGTGGGTCGCGCCGTCGAATCGCTGCTCGCCAGCGCCCTGCTGGAGGGGCGCATCGGTCGCGGAGAGCGCGTGCGCCTCGAGGGGCGCGAGGGCCGGATCGTGCTGAGTCGGCCCTCGGTGGGGGCCTCGACACAGCCGGCGTTGTGAGCCGGTTTGTGGCCTTCGCCGCGTGGGCCTTGCGAAGTGCAGGAAGCGCATGGCAGAACACGGCCTCGTGATCAGCTCAGTGCCGCCCCCGGCTGCACGTGAATCGGAGGGCCCCGGGCCCCTCCCGCGCGTATTCGGACGCTACGTGCTCTTCGACCGCATCGGTCGCGGCGGCATGGCGGACATCTATCTCGCGCGCGCCGACACTTCGCTCGGTGGATCGAGGCTCTGCGTCGTGAAGCAGATCCTGCCGGAGCTCGGCAAGGACGCCGCGTTCGAGCGCCTGCTCATCGAGGAAGCGAAGCTCGCGGGGCGGCTGACGCACGCCAATGTGGTGCAGGTGTTCGATCTCGGCCGCGAAGGCGACAGGCTCTTCATCGGCATGGAGTACGTCGAGGGCTTCGACCTCAACCAGCTCCTGCGCGCCCTGTCGAAGGCTCGCGTGCCGCTGCCGGCCGAGTTCGCCGTGTTCATCGTGCGCGAAGTGCTGCGCGCGCTCGACTACGCGCACCGGCTCAGGGACGACAAGGGCGAGCCGCTCGGTCTCGTGCATCGCGACGTGTCGCCCTCGAACGTGCTGGTGTCGTTCGAGGCCGAGGTGAAGCTGTGTGACTTTGGCATCGCGCGTGCGTTGGGTGCTCACGCGGAGGAGCCCTCCGGCGCGGCCACCGCCTCTAAGAATAGGGTCCTCGGCAAGAGCGCCTACATGGCGCCCGAGCACGCGCGCGGTGAGCCCATCGACATGCGTGCTGACGTGTTCGCCGCGGGCATCCTGCTGTGGGAGCTCGCCGCGGGACGACGGCTCTACAAGGGCACCGAGGAGGAGATGCTGGCCCAGGCGAAGCAGGCCAAGGTGCCACCCCTGCCCGACCGGGGCCTTCCCCAGCAGCAGAAGCTCCAGGCGGTGCTCGACAAGGCCCTCGCGCGCTTCCGCGACGATCGCTTCCAGAACGCGGCCGACTTTTTGCGCGCCCTCGAGGACTACGCGATCGAGACGCGCTTGATGGCGTCGCAGCTGCGTTTTTCGTCGTTTCTCACCGATCACTTCGCTGCGGAGATCCTTGCGCTCAGGCGTGAGCGCGAGCGCTCGGCCCGGGCTCTGCCCTCGCAGATTCCGCCTGCCAAGTTCCCGAGCACGCCTGCTTCCGGCGGGATGCCGCTCGCCGACGATCCCGACACCACGCAGACCGACGGCGCGCCGCCCCCTGATCCGTCCGAGAAGAACGCGGCCGAGGCCCTTCAGTCCGTGCGGCGCGTCTGGAACGAGCCGGGAGCCACGCACGCCCCGGCGCAGTCGCTCGACTCACGCGTGATCGCGCTCACCGAGCTCGGCTCCGATTCGCCTCAGCCTCCCACCGAGGCGCTGCAGCAAGGGGTGCAGGACGTGGATCTCGAGCGCTCGTTGATGGGGCTGTCGTTGTTGGCGGAGGAAGCCAACGCCGAGGCGGCTCAGCGAGCGTCGAGCACCCCGCCGCCGCAGACGCCTTTGGCCTCGCAGACTCCGCCCGCGGAGAGCTCTGGCCGCGAATGGCTTTGGTACGTGGCGGCGCTGCTCATCCTCGCGCTCGGTGTCGTCGGCTATCTCTGGCAGTGAGCGGGTCCTCGGCCTCGCGCAGGATGCGCCCAGCTACGCGAGCACTCAGCCCCTGCGCCCGGGCCGTGCGCACGATCCACGGCAGAAGGCTCGCGTAGCCCTGGGCGAGCTCCGGATCGAGCGCTCTCAGGGCCGTCACGTGGGCGCGAACGGTGGGGGCATCGCCACGAGAGATGGGTCCGGTCAGTGCGTCGGGCAGACCCACCTGATCGAGGTTGTCGGCGACGCTGCGCAAGAGGCCCGAGAGCGCTTGGGTTGCGTCCCGCTGCGACATGCCGCGCGCGCTCAGGATGTCGGCTGCGAGCTGAGCCAGGGCCACCGAGCCGTTGGCGAGCAGGGCTGCTGCGGCGTGGTAGGCGGGCTCGCCGGCGGGCCCTTGCACGCAGCGCGCGCCGAGCTTTCGCGCGAGCGTGGTCATGCGCGCCATGGCGCCTCGATCGCCACGGACGACGAAGGTCGCCTTGCGCAGACTCGAACGTGCGCTGCCGCTCGCGAAGGAGACTTGCGGGTGCGCCACGGCGATCTGCGCGCCACTCGTCTTACAGGCGTCGAGCTCGCTCTCCGGGCGACTGCCCGACAGGTGAATCACCACGTCGCCCCGCGTGATCACGTGCGAAAGGCGCAGCGCGACCTCTGCGATGTATGGGTCGGGCACGGCGAGCAGATAGGTGTCGAAGCCCTTGGGGTAGGCCCTGGCACTGCGGCCCGCCACGAGCTTCACGGCGACGCCCTCGGCCTTGAGCGCCGCGGACAGGGCGCGGCCTACCTTGCCGCGACCGATGATGCAGACGTTCACGCGTGGGGCTCCGCCGCGTAGAGCCCGTGCTCGCGGATGTAGCGCAGCACGCGAACCGGAACCTGAGCCGAGGCATCCTCACCGGCTGCGAGCAGACGTCGCACTTCGGTCGAGCTGACCTCGGGGAGAAGCGGTGCGTCCTTCGGCACATCGGGATGGGGGTGGCCGCCGCGGCCCGCCAAGAGTGGGCGCGCGAGCTCGACGATGCGATCGAAGCTGTGCCACTTGTGCGCTTCTTGCATGATGTCGGCGCCGATCAACAGCCGCAGATCGTGGTGTGGGTAGCGCTCGATGAGCGCCTCGACGAGGCGTAGGGTGCGGCTCTCGCCGCCCAGATCGCGCTCGATCGGATCGATGCGCACGCGAGCCAAGTCTCGGAAGGCCAACTCGCACATGCGCAAGCGGTGATCGAAGGCCGTGAGCACCTTGCCGAACGCGTGGGCATAGGTCGGCACGATCAACACCTCTTCGACCTCGCTCACACTCAGCGCGTAGCTCACGATCAGCACGTGGCCCACGTGCGGGGGATCGAAGCTGCCGCCGAACACCGCGATCTCGGGTTTTTTCACGTGTGCACCACGAAGCGTCCACGTCCTGACGCCAGGAGCTCGCGTCCCGCTGGCTCGCCCGTGGCCGGATTGAAGAGGGCCAACGCGAGGCTGCCGTCGCGTTCGCGTTCGATCAGCGCGACGCGCCCTGCTTCGAGGGGGCCGGGCGTGAAGAAGGTGCGCGGGCCGAAGCGGTTGAGCGCGCTGTGCTTGCTGCGGCCGTAGACGACCAGAAACGCGTTGGCGATGTCTTCCTCGTCGAGCAGCGCCTTGTCGTGCACGAACAAGACCACCTTGTCATCGACCACCTCGACCGCGCGCGTCGGGGGGGGAGGCAGCCTGCGTAGCGCGCTGAGGCGCCGCACCTCGCTGTCGCGCTCGAGAAGTCTCTGGATCTCCTGCGGATCGCCGCGTATCGCGAGGCGTGCGGCCGCATCGAGAAAAGCATCCTCGCCGGCGGCACCCCCCATGATCTCCGCCGCCCATTCGTCGACGACGCGACGCACCACGTCGTCGCTGCCGAGGTACACCGCCTCGTCCACGCCGCAGTCGCCCAGCAGAAACTCTGCTGCCTCTCGCAGCAGGCCGGCGTCACTTTCGGAAGGACCCACGAGACCGATGCGCATGGTGCTCAGCGATCCACGCCCGCACGTTGACGAGCCTCGAAGTGGGCCTCGCTGATGCTGAACATCACGAGGTCACGCGCTTCTGCAACCTGCGCGATCGACATGGTGTTGGTGCGCGTGATGGAGACCATGCCCGCGAGCTTGCACAGGGCATTGGCCGCGGCCGGGGTCGACCCGGTGGCGAGCAGGCCCGCGCGGTTTGCGGCGGTGCTCGCCATTTCGTAGACGCGCAGCGGCTCGAAGTCGCCCGCGCCCTCGAGCTCGACGAGATGCGGCATGAGGTCTTCGCGGCCCTTCTTGCTGATGTTGCGGGCGATGCGCCTCGCCATCTCTTCGAGCAGGGCCAGATCCACGTTCTCGGGATTGTAGTCGGGGGCGTGGGCGCGGATCAGGGCGTGCAGCATCAGGGCGAGCTCGTCCGGTCGGATGCGGCAGGACAGGCTCATCTGCGCGCGCGCCATCTTGAGCGCGCGTGCGACGAGAAAGCGGCTCTCGGCCGGCGACAGCGCATCGAGCAGCGTCTTGCCCAGCAAGAGCACCACGGGGCTGTCCTGAATGGGCACGAACGCGAATGGGAGCTGGCTCGTGACCAGGACCTCCACCTCGGAGGCACCGCTCCAGCGCGCCATCTCCTGGGCGACCGCGCGCAAAGGGTGCTTGCGATCGAGCTTCTCGGCACCGAGCGCGCGCACGTCGAAAGGCGCGGTCTTGTTGAGCGCCTCTGCCGCATGTCGGAACGCGACCCTCACGGCGGGATTCATCGACTCGGGATACAAGAGATCGTCCAGCAGCTCACTGAAGGCCGCGCCGCCGACACCTGGAACACCACCCTCGTGATCGAGGTGCGACACCACGCTCGCGTCTGCAAGGCCCAGGGCGTAGGCCGCAGAAGCGCAGGTGGAAGCTGCGTCGCGCCGACCTCGTTGATCGAGCACCTCCACGAGTGCGGTCCACAGACCCGCATCGTCGAGCTCGGTGTGAATGGCCGCGCGCAAGTCTCCCGCGGCGCGATTGAGATGCATGGCCAGGGCCGGCGCGGAGTCTTGGCGGCGGTAGAAGTCGGCGAGGGCGCGCAGCACATAGAGATCGGTCGGGCCCATCCGGCGCAAGCCCTCGAGGGTCTCCTCGGCACCGCGCGGATCGCCGCCTTCTTCTTTCAGCCGCGCGAGCTCGAATGCGACCTCGCGCCTTCGTGCGGCCGGCTCGGCCACCTGGACGAGGCGTTCGAGCGCTTCGATCGCAAGCTCGCTCTGACCTTCACGTCGGTAAAGCGCGGCCAGGCGCTCGAGCGCCTTGGCATGCTTGGGCCCGAGCTTCAGCACGCGGCGGTAGGCGGCCTCGGCGCGACGTGCATCGGGCAGGTGCAGGTCGTAGATCTCGCCGAGCTTGAAGAACGCCTCGCGCAGCTCGGCCGGCTCGCGGCTGAGACGGGCAAGTCGGATCAACGCCTCGGCGCATTCTCGCCAGTCCCTGTCGCGCTCGCACAGGTCGGCGAGGTCGCGCAGGCTCTGAAGGTGATCGGGCGACAGGGCGAGTGCGTTCTTGAGGCTCTGACGCGCCGCTGCACGGTCGCCCTTCTTGTCGTGCAGCTTCGACAGCGTGCGGTGCACCTCGAGCAGCTGTTCGGGAGCACCGCCTTCCTTGAGGCGCGTCTCGGTGAGCGCGATCAGCCCGGCCACGTCGTTGCGGCCTGAGAGGAGCATCTCGAGGCGTTGTTGCACGTCGCCGTAGGTGAGGTCTGCCTCGGCGGCCTGTCGCATCGCGTCGCGCGCGCGATCGGGCGCCTTCAGCTCCTCCTGCCACAGCACGCCCGCGCGATACCAAAGCCGCGCGGTACGCCGTCGCGACTGGGCGGTCTTGGCTGCGGCCTCGAAGCGCTCCGCGGCACCACGCGCATCGCCGGCCTGGAGGAGCAGCTCCGCCAGGGCCTCCGCGGCGATCGGGTGATCGGGGAACGTGGACAGCGCCTCTTCGAGCTCGGCCAGGCCGCTCGCGCCCTCGCTTCCGCGTCGACTGCGCGCGAGCAGGATGGCTGCGCTCGTCACTTCGATGGGTTCGGAGGATCCTTCGAGCATGAGCTGCTCGGCCCGTGCCACAGCTTCCGCGTCGTTTTCGAGCAGCGCCGCCCCGAGCAGCTGGCGCGAGAGCCAAGGGCTTGTGCTCGCGCCCCTTGCATGTGCGAGCAAGAGCACATCGAGCCTCGCTTCGTCGGGTGCGTCAGCGCCTAGCGTGTCCCGCGCGAAGGCGATGGCGCGAAGGCGCGCGGCCTTGTCGCGCGGCCCACTCGAGGCTTCGAGCATGCGTATCTCGGCCTTGAGCAGCGCTTTGGTGTCGTTGTCGGCCATGGCCGTTCGCTCGAGCTTGCGCAAGGCGAGTGGATTTCGTGGATCCAGCGCGAACAGGGCCTGCGCGCGCTGCTGCAGGTCTGCCTCCGGCGCGCCTTCGTCGAGTGACAGAAGCTCCTCGAGCGCGCTGACCCGCGCCGCCCGGCTCGCTCCCGACTCGGCCTCGGTGCGCAAGCGTGCAAGCAGCGTATCGACTTGGCCGCAGGCCTTCGCCACGCGCTCGAGGCCCATCTCTGCGATCGGGTCGTGGGCATGGCTCTCGGCCACGGCGCGGTACAGCTCACCCGCGCGCTCCGGCTGGCGCGCATCCTCGAACGCACCCGCCGCCGAGAGCAGGGCTGCACGCCGCAGGGGCTCGGGGGCCTGATCGGCTGCGCGCTGCATCGCTTCTGCGCGTAGCGTGGCGGGCACTGCATCGCCCAAGCGCAGCACGAGCTCGCGTAGCACCGGATCGGAGGGCACGAGGTCGAGGGCGCGTGCCAGCTGGGCCGCCGCACCGTCTGCGTCTTCGCCCGCTTTGATCAGTGCGGCGCGCACCAGATGCCCCACCGTGTCGAGCGTATCCGCTGCGCGTCCGGCCTCGCGACCATGCAAGTCGGAGAGCACGTCGAGATCGCCCTGGCGGCGTGCCTCTTGATGCAGCGCGGAGGTTGCCGGTGCGTAGCTCGGCGCCGCATCGTGGGCAGCGATCAGCGTCTTCAGTCGAATCTCTGGGCTATCGGCTCCGGCGTTCGCCGTGCGCAAGAGCGCAAAGGCGGCGCGCGCACCGCGCGTGGTCTCCGCTTCGCGTCTGAAGGCGGTGGCGCGGGTCTGGGCATCCTCGGCGTGGCGGGCGAGGGCGCGCGACAAGAGGGTGCTCGCTCCGTCGTCTGCAGCCGCGTCGGTCAGCACGCCGCGCACGCTGCTCACGTCGCCCAGGCGTTGCTCGACGTCGGCGAGCGCGAGCGAAAGGCCCAGGCGTTGTTCGCCGGTCGCGCGTTCTCGTCGAGAGTGCAGGGACGCCCGCAACGGCTCGATGGCGAGCGCGGCCGCCGCGGCGTCGGTCGTCACGACATCGACGCAGGAGGGCTCTGCGCCCATGGCGCGCGCGCGTTCGAGCCACACGAGCTCCTGCTCGAGCGCGCCTGGATCGCTCGCCAGCTGGGCCGCTGCGGCGAGCGGACCGAGTGCACCTTCGTCGTCCGAGCCCGCCACCTCGGCGAGCCTGGTGGTGTCTCCGCGTCGGCGCGCCAACACCTCGCGCACCACGGGCACGAGCAGTAGCTCGGGCTCGGCGCGGGTCGCCGCCTGCAGCGCTTCTTCGCAGCCGTCGCCGTCGTTGGCCGCCGAACGCAGCTCGGCCAGCGTGATCAGGGAGAGCGCGCGGTCTTTGCCCTGGGCTGCCTGAGTCCAGGCGTCGACGAGGGAGCGCTGGAGCTCCACATCGTCCGTGCGCATCGCAAGGCTCGACGCGAGGCGCAGGGTCGGTCCGTCGCGGGTATCGGCGAGCAGACTTGCGGCCTGGGCCGTGCGTGACGGCTCGACGGCCATCAAACGTGCCGCCTGCCGGCGCAAGGCGTGGCTCACCACCCCGTCGGTGTGTGCAGAGGCTTCGAGCACGTGGTCGGCCGCAGCGCCCGTCTGCCCGAGTGTGTGCAAGGCCCGTGCGGCACCGATGTGCGCATCGAATGCATCCGGGCGATGGACGAGCGCGGCCTTGAAGAGCTCTGCAGCTTTGCCCGCGTCGCCACGCGCCAGGCTCGCTCGTCCCGCCGCGCCGAGCAGCGCGGCCTCGAGCTCGACGTCGGAGACGCGTCGCGCGAGCTCAGCGGCCGGCCCGTCGGCTTGCGCGGGGTTTGCGACGAGATTGAGCCGTAGCAAGAGGGCCGCCGCGCCCACATCGTCCGGCACCAAGCGTTGGGCTTCGGTGGCCGCGCGCAGGGCGTTCGGTCGATCGCCTTCGCAAAGCCAATGCGTCAACGCGAGCTCGGTGAGCAGTCGCGCGCGTTCGCGCGGACCTATCGTGGTCGAAGCGCGCTTTTCGAGCAGCTCCATCCGCGCCTTGCTGTCACCCGAGGCGAGGACCACGCGAGACAGGCCACGGAAGGCTTCCTGGCTGGTTGGCGCGTGCGTGATGGCCTGCCCGTAGAGCTCGCGCGCGCGTTGGCGATCGTCGAGCTGCTCACACAGCTCGGCGGCCTGGACGAGCAAGCTGGCCCGCTCGGCGGCACTCTTGCGTTGCGCGAGGGCCATGAGCAGCTCGACGCGCGCGCGCAGGGCGCTTTCGTCCATTCCCACGAGCGGCAGACGCTCGGTCCGCGGCTTTCGTGAACGCACCGTGCGCAATGCGGCCTTTGCGCCACGGTCTTCGCGCGCAGGCGGCGCCGACGGAATGTTGGCGAGAGGCTCTGGCGCGGGCACTGGGGGCGACAGCTCGTCGAGATTGCGCAGGACGCTGACTTCCGTCGTGGCTGCCGGACGCAGCGAGGCGGGCACAGGTGGGGCCTTGAGGCTCTGCCGCTCCGTCTCCGGCACCGGTGGAGGTTGCGTGGCCCGTGGGATCTCTTCGACCACTTCGGCGTCGAGGGGGATCTCGCCGAAATCCACCTCGTTCAGATCGAGGACACGCGTCGATTCGTCCTCGTCGTCGTCGTCCTCATCCTTGTCGATGTGCTGCCGCGCGTATTCCGGAAACGGCGTCGCGTCCAGGGCGGGCGGAGGGGGTGTGGTTTTCAGGGCGGGACGCACAGAGGCAGGACCGAACACGCCCGAGCCATCCCTCGCCAGAAGCGCGTTCGGATCCGTATCGGGTGCGGGCACACTGCGATCCGTGGTGTCGAGACGCGCGAGCGATTCGATGAGCTCGCGTGGGATGGCTGCGATGCGCGTGTCGTCGCCGCCGTCATCGCTTTCGTCGCTTACGTGGGCGGCCGCGAGCTGCTCACGCAGTGCCTCCACTTCAGCGGCGCTCGGCGGGCGATACAGCGGGCGTGGGTGATGGCTGTCTGCGTCGGCGCGGAAAGTCGTGGTGCTCCGACCTGGAGCCCGCGATGGCGTGGGCGCAGGCGCCGGATCGGTCGGGCTGAGCTCAGGCGGAAGCGTCGGGTTCGGTGGCGCGGGGCTGTCGCTGTCGACCTTTGCGGGGAACGGCGCAGCGACCGCGCGAGCCGATGAGGCGAGATCCCCCTGGCCCCAGTCGTCCACGGCGTCGTCCCAGTCGAGGACGAGCTCTTCTTCGTCGTGCTTGCTCTTTTTGTCGTCGGTCACCGCGAGAGCCCCAAGTTCTTTCTGAGCGACAACATCGGTGCGGAGGTCCATGCCCGCAAGAGGTCGGTGGCGTCCTCGGAGCCTGCGATGGCCTCGCGCGAAGGCATCGCGCCCAGCACGCTCTCGATCGCGGGCGCGAGCTCGGCCGACATGGCAAGCGCCAGCCTTCTGAGGTGGCGTTGCGCGAGGCGGCAGTGTCGCTCGAGTCGAGCGCCACCTTCGGGGAGGGCGCGCACGAGGTCTGGAAGGGCCTTGCGCACCTTGCGCGGTAGTTGCCTGCCCAACGTCTTCGGCAGCTCTCCGAGATCATCGCGGTCGACGCCCGGAGGCAGCGGGCACTCTGCGAGGGCGATGCACGCGTGCAGGAGCCGTGCGGCCTGGGCCGGCGTGCGTGTGAGCAGCGGCAGCCCCCGCTGGGAGAACGCTGCGAGCTGCAGCGCCGCCTGGTAGCGCCGTGCGCCACCGAGCGGCGCCGTGACGCCGACGCCCACGACCAGCGAGCACTCATCGTCCTTGGGCAGCGCGGCGATGCGGGTGCCTTCCTCGCCGCCGACGTAGAACTCGCCGAGTCGGAAGCCCAGGGCCTGCGCCATGGCATGGAGCTCGTCTCTGACCTGGTTGCCTTCCTTCGCAGAGACGCGCTGACTGCGGCCGACGCCGAAGCGGGACGGCTCCAGGCGATCGATCTCTGCTGCCGCCGAGAACACCTCCTGGGCGAACGCAGCGTAGCGGTCGTCGACTGCGGGGGTGAACAGCTCCCGCAAGTCGGCGGTCGTCACGGGCGCGCGCGCGTTGATCCTCGCAGCGAGCGCGCGCCGCAGGGTGACGTCGGCGGCGTCACGCTCTCCGACGTTGGCGAGGTCGAGCGTGCACAGGGCTGACAGGGCGATGAACGCCACGTCCGGCTCGGCGCGCAATTCAGACAACGCGAGCAGCTTACGCAGCGGCTCGCTCTCTGTCGGATGGGTTGCGCACTCGGCGCGCACCTCGTTCTCGAAGCGCGTGATGGCGAGTGCCTTTCGCTGCTCGTCGGTGGCGACGGTCGACAGGGCGCGTGCAGCAGCGGTGTGACCTGGCCGCAGCGCGAGCACGCGCTCGTACATGGCCTCGGCCTCGCGCACATCGTCGAGGCGTCGGTGCAACAGATCGGCCGCTCTCATCAGCGCGTTGATGCGCGCATCGCCGCGCGCTTGCTCGGCCGCTGCCGTCAAGGAGCGCACCGCGAGGGCGTAGTCGGATGCGCGCTCGGCCACGTCGGCCATGCGCGTGTACAAGGCGGAGTCGGCGTGACCCTCTGTCTCGAGCTTCTGCAGCTCCGAAAGCGCGCCTCGCGCGTCGCCGAGCCGGTTCTCGAGGAAGTCCGCGGCGCCGAGGCGCGCCAGCCGACGCTGGGCCTTCGGCACGTCGTCGGCGGAGGCGAGGCCCTGCAGCGCTTCGACAGCGAGCGGCCAGTTTTCTTGGGCGGTGTGGATCTCGACGGCGAGCGCCAGGCCCCCCACGTGCTCCTCGAGCATCGAGAGATGGTCGAGCGCATCGAGCGCGCCCTCGAGATCGCCCGCGCCACGCCTGAGGCGCGCGAGCTCGTAGAACAACCCTGCGAGCTCTGCCGGATCGTCGATCAGCGTGCTGCGTCGCTCCACGAGCTGGGTGAGCGCGTCGGAGTCCTCGCGCTCGGACAACAGATCGTGAAGGCGTCCGTAGGCGATGGGCCGCTTCGGATGCGTGGCCATGATCTGCAAGAGGACACGCTCTGCACCTGCCAGGTCTTGCAGGTGGTCGATGCGCACGATCGCGGCTTCCTCGAGCAGTTGGGCCCAGAGCTCGCCATCGACGTGCTCCGCCAGCGCTTCACAGGCGTGTGCCACGCGATCGAAGCGTCCGGCGCGCCGCGCCGCCACCCGCAAGAGCTCGAGCATGGCGAGATCGTTCGGGTCGGTCGCGAGCAGCTCATCGCAGGCGTCTGCCGCGGCGGCCGCATCATCGGCGAGCAGCATGTGACGCGCCATGCTGTGCAGAAGCTCGCCCCGCTCCGCGGGCGTGGCCTGGTCGAGCAAGGCGCCCGTGGCCTTCACCCGCTCCTTCGGTCGCGACAGGCCGACGATGTCGAGGACCGTCTGGGCCGTGTGCACGCCGAGGGGCTCGTCGCTCGACAGCCCGAGCGCGGCGAGATCGTCTTCGAGGGTTTGCTCGCCCGCCTCGAGGCGTCGCGAAAGCAGAGCTTCGGCACGCAACGCGTCTTTCAACGCAGCGTCGTCGGTGAGCGCGACAAACGCATCGAGGGCGGCCGCGTGCTCGCGCAGCTTACCCCGCTCGGGCAGACAAGCCTCGACGAGGCGCGCCCAACGATCTTCGCCGCGCAGCTCGAGCAGGTGGTGCAGAACCTCGCGCGTCTCCGCCACGGGTGCGCCACGCGCGAGCATCTGACCGCTTTGCTCGCGCAAAAGCCACGCGCGTGCCGTGGGGGCTGCGCGCTCGGCGAGAACCGTCGTCGCCTGTTCTCGTCGCGCGTGGCCTTCGCCGCGCAGCATCAAGAGCGCCGCGGCCGCGTGGACCCCCGCCGCGGGATCTTCGAGCACCGATGCGATACTGGCTTCCGACAGCTCGGGCTTCTGGCAGGCCAGGTCGTAGTGCTCGCCGAGCAGCAGCGATTCGATGCTCGGCTGCCCCTCCACGCGCTCGCGCTCCGCGAGACCTTCGCGCGCCCTGAGCTCTAGCCCCGCATCGTGTTGACGCTGGCCGAGGCGCAAGAGGGCCCATAGCGGGCCTACGGATGCGGGGTTTCTGTCGGCCGCTTCTTCGTAAGCCTGCACCGCACGTGCGAGGTCGCCTCCGCCCTCCGCTGCGGCACCGGCGAGGAGCAGGGAGAGCTCGGCGTCCTTGGAGCTCACTTGGGCCTTGGCAGATCGGCGAAGAAGCTCCACGACCTCGTCGCTCTCGCCCTTTTCGCGCAATAGCTCCTCGAGCAAAGTCAGGGCGTAGCGCTGGGAGGGCGAGCGACTGAGCGCGGAGCGGAGTGCGGCTTCCGCAGCTTGCGTGTTTCCGTCGCGTAGGTGAGCGCGCGCTGCAGCGCACAAGTGCGCCACGGCCTGCTCGGTGCTTGCGGCGGCCTCCGCCGTGCTCTCGTGGGCACGGGCAAGCAGTCCATGGCTCTGGGCCTCGGCGGCGCGCAGGGCGCCCATCGTCGCGACCACCGGACGGCCGAGCACGTCGCGCTCGTGTTCGGCTATCCACGTGGCCGAGGCCTCGACGCTCGGCGAGAGCTCGAGTCGATGGTGAATGAGCGCCGTCTTTTCGTCTTCGTCCAGGGGCTGCGTCAAAAGGCCGTCGATGGCGACACGGGCGATGGCATCACTCCGGATGTCGAGACCGACGCCGTAGGCTTCGCGTTGCGCGTCGCAGTCGCCCGCGGCCTTGTCGAGGGCCTTGCCGATCAGGGCGAGCGCGGCCTCGTGATCGCCGAGATCGTTGGCCGCGATGGTTGCTGCCTCCAGCAGCCAGCGTCCGGCACGCAGCGGGGCTTCGTGGGCGGCTCGCTCTTCTCGACGCGCGACGCGCTCGCGGTGGCGCTCGTCGTCGAGCAAGAGATCATCGAGAATCGCATCGGCTGCGACCGAACCGCCCGACTGGGCCACGGCCTCCATGAGCCGCTCGCGGGCCGTGTCCGTGTCGCCGTTGACGAGCGCGTTTTCTGCGAGTCGAAAGTGTAGCGCCGCAGCGTGCTCACCCTCGAAGCCCTGGCTGAGCAGGGCTTGTGCCTCCTCGGCTGCCCGCGCCCGATCCTCGAGCATGTCGTAGGCGAGCATGCGCGTCTGGCGCAAGAGCACGTCGTTTGGCCGCAGCTCAGCGGCCTTCGAAAGGCACGACAGCGCACCCTCTGCATCCCCGAGCAGCGCAGCGCGCAAGCGCGCCGACTCGTACCACAGTGCGACGGCTCGCGCTTCGGAGCGCTCGGCTTGGGCCGCGTCGTCGCCCGCATCGGGACGCTCGCGAGCCATGCGTTCGGTGGCGAGCTCGGCCAAACGTTCGGTGGCCTCGACCAGCTCTTGCACGTGGTTGTGCGTGCGTGCGAAGCGCGAAAGCGCGATCAGGAAGACCTCGTGCGGCTTTTCGCCCAGGGCTGCAAGACGCAGAGCTTCGAGTGCCGCGCCCACCTCTCCCGCGGCCTCGCGCAGGCTCGCCACTTCGAGCAGCAAGACGCCACGATGCAGCGGGTCGTCGCAGGTCTCCGCGCGGCGCAGGAGCGCGTGTGCCGTGCCTTCTGGATCGCGCGCTGCGCGTCGGTTCCACTCGAGCAGGAGCGCAGCGCTCGCCGCCTCGGGTAGCTGCTCGAGCGCACGCTCGTAATGCGCGCGTGCCACCTCCAGGTCGACGGTGCCGCTCGAAGCGAGCACGCCTTGATCGATCAGCGCATCCGCCTTCTCGACGGCCGTGCGTGCCGTGCGTAGCTCGGCGTCGTAGAGGCGCTGCAGATTGCTGTACGAGCGCTTGCGCTCGAAGATGCGCAGCAGGGCGTAGAGCGGCAGGCGCAGTTTGTGATCTGCGTTGTACGCCGCGAGGTAATCCTGCACCGCCTTGCCCGCGTTGCGCAGGCGCGTTTCGGTGAGGTGTGCGACCTCGTAGAGCAGGGCTGCCTTGAGCGTGCGATCGGAAGCCGCTTCGGCTTCGGCACGCAGCTCGACAATGCGCGCCTCGACTTCCAGCGTGGGGGTTGGACCCGACATGGGCGTTACGGTTTCCGTGGTGGCGGCCTTGAGCATCATCCGGAGACGCTCATGATATCAGCCCTTTATCCGTGAGGACCAGGGTCCTGACCGAGCCCGGTGCGAACTGCGTCGAGGATCTCGTCGATTCTGGAGGCGACCACCTCTTGGATCGACGGCAAGAGGGCCCTTGTGAGGTGCTGTGTGCCGAGGTCGAGCGCGAGCCGGGGACGGCCCGAAAGCATGCGTGAAAGTCGCACCACCACTGCATCGGTGTTCCGGTAGTCGTGGGGCGCGCCGTGGGCCGTCAGGCGCTCTCTCACCCACTGTAACCCCTTGCGCGTCAGAGGGGACAGGGCGGGATCGTCGTCGAGCGTATGGGCTTGCTGAAGCGCGCGCTCGAAGGCCTCCGGCGTCCCCGAATGGGTGAGCAGCTCTCCGTCGATCAGCATTTCCACCCCGATGTGGCCGACGGCGCGCGCGGGCCCGCGGGCTGCGCCCTCGGCGGTGAGCTGCTCGACGGTGTGCTTCATCAGCGCGATGAAAGGCGCCGCGGCATGAAAGACCGCGTCCGTGCGATGGTGAAACGCGACCCCCGCCTGCACCTCATGCGCACCGGGCACGCCGAGGCGCACCGACGCCATGCTGGCAAAGTCGGGCAACATGGCGCCGAGGAGAAAGGCGGGCGAATCGCAGCGCTCTCGAGCTACGTGAAGGTGTCCGATGAAGTTCACGTGGCGGGCGCTTTAGAACTGACGGTGAGGGCGCGCCACTCCAAACACGGGACGAGCGCGCGCCCGATCATGGTGCCTTGCGCAGCGTCTCAGCACGCAAGAGCAGCTCGGGCAGCGGACCGAACAGCTTGCGCTGGACAGAGCTCACGTCGCCGGGATCGAAGCGAAACGTGCCCGCGTTCCAGCCCAAGAGCGCTGCCAGTGCTTCCTCGTCGAAGATCGCCTTCTGCAAGCGCGCCGCGATCGGCTGCCCGCGTTCGATGGTGATCTCTCCGTCGCCTCCAAAGCGCGACATGCGCAAGACGCCGCTCTGCTCCTGGCTGTGCAGGAACACCAGCACGGCGATGGGCGAGAGGAGGTCGAGGCGACCCGAGAGCGCGCTCGCCGACATGGAGGCCCTGGTGCTGACCGCGCGGAGCAGCAGCGAGTCGACCTCGTCGACGAGATCGAGGGGACGCACCGGCTTGAGCAGATAGCCATCCGCACCGACCCGAAAGCCCCGGCATCTGTCCGCGGGCGTACCGAGGGCGCTCAGAAATAGGACGGGCGTGCGCTGCAGCTCCCGTTCGCTTCGCATCGTGCGCACGAGCTCAAAGCCGTCCATGTTCGGCATCATCGCGTCGGTGATCAGGAGATCGACCGGCCGCTCGTGCAAACGCTCGAGGGCGACCGTCCCATCTTCGGCGATCACGACCTCGTAGCCGGCCTCGCGAAGGATGCGCGCGCAGATGGCGCGCGTGCACTCGTCGTCCTCTGCGAGCAGGACTGTGCCGCGTGCCGGAGCATCTCGTGGGTCCGGGAGCATCTTCTGAGCAAGAACGGCAGGTCTTGCGAATTGCTGAAGATCTAAAACGCCCGCGACTCCGCTTTCGGAGCGCGAGCGGTTGTGCGCGCTGTCGTCGACTCAGCGTGGGAGGGCAACCGTGTAGTCGAGGTCGAGCACCACGGACTCGTGGTACTTGCCCTCGGCTTTGTACGGGAAGTCGCCGGCGGGATGGTTCTTGGTGGCCACGAGCCGCAGGCGCAATGCGCCCACGTCGCGACGGTGAGGCAGCTCGATCTTCTCGAGCACCTCGCTGTAGGCGTAGATGGTGTCGCCGGCGAACGTCGGGTTTGCGTGGCTGCCCGCGTTGATCGCGAGCAGCTTGAACGCGTTGCCGAGGCCGTTGAAGGAAAGGCAACGCGCGAGGCTGATGATGTGCCCGCCGTAGATCAGGCGGCGCTTGAAGCGCCCCTGGTCGGCCGCAAACTGATCGAAGTGCACCTTGGCCGTGTTCTGGTAGAGGCGCGTGGCGAGCTGGTGCTCGGCTTCCTCGATGGTCATGCCGTCCACGTGGTCGATCCTCTCGCCCACGACGTAGTCACCGAACGTATGCCTCGAGCCCGCGAGTGTGAAATCGTAGTTCTCGATGCGCAGCGTGCCCGGCACGTGCAGCTCGTTCGCAGGCACGCTCGGGGGTAGCTCGGGGATCACGGTTTCGGGCGCCGGCTTCGACGTGTCGCGCTTGTTGACCATCACCCAGCGCGTGTAGTCGAGCACGATGTGACCGTGCTGGTTCTTGCCGACCGAGTTGACGTACACCACGCCGGTCTTGCCGTTCGAGTTCTCCTTGAGGCCGGTGACCATCGACGTGGTGGTGATCGTGTCGCCCGGGAACACCGGCACGCCGAACTTTCCGTTCGCATAGCCGAGGTTTGCGACGGCGTTGAGCGAGACGTCCGGGACCGTCTTGCCGAACACCATGTGGAACGCGAGCACGTCGTCCACCGGTGCGCGATGCAGACCGAGCGAGCGCGCAAACTCGTCCGACGAATTGATCGCGAAGCGCGGCCCGTAGAGCGCCGTGTACAGCGACACGTCGCCTTCGGTGATCGTGCGCGGCGTGGCGTGGCGCAAGAGCTGCCCC
>CAYNOM010000009.1:0-3807 GCA_964398415.1 uncultured Polyangiales bacterium
TCGCGTGCGGTTGTGGCATGCTCGTGGCGTCGGACCTGGCCATGCAGCTGAACCTCCAGATTCGTTGAGCAGACCATGCAGCCCGGAACGACGAGCGCTCGCGCGAGGTGGGTCAGCGAAAAGGAACGGATCTTCCTCTCCAACTTTCGTCGCCTATCTGTGCCGATCCTGCGACAGCGCGTTTGCGGCCCGTGCGCCCAGGCGTAGTCGTGAGCTTGAGCGCTGTCGCTCGCGCTCAGTGCGCCGGGAAAGCCCCGGTGGCTCACGAGCCGATGCGGGACGCTACACCTGGGCGAGCAGTCGCCCAGGGCCACCTGACCGCATGCGCTGGTGTGCGGGACTCGGCCCTTCTGGTCTGTTGGGCCTCCAAGCCAGAGAGTGTCAAGCAAGCGGTCTACATCAGGACAGGCGTCGGGCACGTATCACTGCGTCGACTCCGCTGCCAGCCACAGGCCGCGAGCGCTCTTCTGCAACGAGGAACTGCCAGCGGCTTGGATCAAGGGCGGCGACCGCACTCTCGACCGACACCTGCACCTGACCAGCCGCTGCCGTGGCGGATCCGGTCGTCGGATCTATCGGGCGGTGGCCTACCAGCAACAGCGTTCCGCCAACGGCGACACCGTTCGCCATCCTCTGCACCATCTCCTGCACAGATCCGGCAACGTGTACGTACAGGCAAACCACGAGATCGAAGTGCGCCGTCGGTACGGTCCACGTCGCGAGATCACCTTCGACCCACGTCACGCGCTCCGAAAGGTCCGCACCCATCGCCTCCGCCATCGACCGACCTTGGGCCAGCGCATTCGCTGAGAAATCAACCGCTGTCACTTGCCACCCATGTGCGGCAAGCCAGAGCGAGTCCGCTCCGTGTCCGCAGCCCGCATCCAAGGCGCGACCAGGGTCAAGGTTTGCGGCTTCGCGAACCAGATGTGCGTTCGGTGGACGCCGCGCGACCGTGTCCGCGTGATCGCGAATCGTCCTTGACCAGAGGTTCTCCCAGAAAGCCTGATCGTAAGTCGGCTTCGTCATGGTGGCCGCTTCGTGCATAGACCTTCGTGAGGTCGGCCGCAAATGTGTCGCCGCCCATCGCGGAGCGGCAGTTGACAAGGCTCGTGATGCTCCTGGAGCGCGTGACTTGGGGCTCGGCGAGGCGGGGTGGGCGACCGGCCTCACGTCACGCGCTCGGTGGCCATCCGGGCCCACCCCCCATCGCGAGCGACGGGCGGAGAGAGAGAACTTCGCGCATCGCCCGCGCGCTGCTAGGGTTGGCCGAGCCTGGTCCATGCGAACCCTGATCGTCGAAGTGGTGGATGCGCAGCAGCACCTGCGCTCCGAATACGTGTTCGAGCGCTCGCCTGTGCGCTTTGGGCGCAGCCCCCTCAACGACCTGCCCCTCGATCGGGCGTTCGTGTCCCACTGCCACGGCGTGTTGAACTTCGATGATGCCCGCTGTGACGTGGTCGATCTCGGTTCGACCAATGGCACGTTCGTGCGCGAGCGGCGCCTCGACAAAAACCAGCCGTTCCCGTTGGCCGATGGCGACGCGATCGTCATCGGAGAGCTGACGCTCAGCATTCGGCACGTCGACGCCCCAAGGGGGCAGACCCGCTCCTCCTACGCGTTTCACCCGAGCGCCATCAACATCCAGGTGCCCAAGGACACGTTGGCGACCGCGCCCCGAGACGACGACGAGGCGGCGGCCCTCGCGGGACTCGATGCGCTCGACGCGGGCACCCTGCACGAGGTCTCGGCACTTCATGCGCGGTATCGGGCCGCCTTTCGCGCGCTGATGTCGGCGGTGGCGCGCGGCACGCCCCCCGGGGCCAATCGTGAGCAGGCGGCATCGGCCTGGCTCAGCCGATTTCCCGACTTGGCTCAAGAGGCCGAGTTTCGCAGGTGGGCCGGCACCGCGACCACGCCCACACCGAGTCAGGCACCGCCGTCGGCCCAGGCTGCGCACCTTTCCGCCGTGCTCGAGCGCCTCGTGCAGGCCTTCGTGGAGCTGCGCCGCGGGCAGGACCAATTTGCGCGCGAGCTGTCCCTGCCGCTCGTGGAGACCACGCTACCACGGGCCGACGCAGCCACTCTGGTCCCGTTTCTGACCGACTCCAGACATCCCGAGCGCATCGACGATCTCACCCGGGCCTGCGCCGACTTGATGTTGCATCAGATCGCGCTCGTCAACGCGATGGCGGCTGGGGGACGCAGCCTGCTCGCCGAGCTCAATCCTTCGCACGTCGCGCTGTCTGCGGGACGAGGCGTGCTCGGATGGCTAGGCCGCCTCGTCGGCCACGATGCGCGTTTTCAAGCCTTCAAGCGACGCCACGAAGATCTTCAGGAAGAGGGCGTGCTCTCTTCGGTGCTGCTGGGCAAGGCCTTCGTTCGGGCTTACACAGATGCCATGGGAGGCAAGGCCGCGACCACGGAGCCCGCCTTGCCCACTCGATCTACGGGACCGCTAGACTCTACTCGACCGCTATGAGACCCACCGCCCCTACACTCGTCTTCTGGTTTTCGCTCGTCGTTCTCGCGGCCGCATGCGGCGGACCTGCGGAGGCGCCGGAGGCTCAGCCGGCCGTGTGCGTGCTGAACCTGCCCGAGCATCTCGCGCACATCAAGCCCGACACGCTCCCCCCGAGAGCCTGGTTCATGCTGCTCTTCAAGGGCTACCAGGATGGCGTCGCAGAGGATCCCGTCGACTGCTCGGGTGAGCCCATCACGTGGACGGCGCTGCCCGATTCTTGCGTCGAGGGCGAGCCCGAGGCCGCGGAGATCCTCCCACGCAAGGTGCTTGCCGACGACGACCTGCTCGTGCGCCATGCGGGGGGCGAGTACTGGTTTGGCTGGGCGCCCTACCGGCGCTTCGAGAATGGCATGGAAGAGGGGCCCCTCGCGGTCGCGCGCACGCACAAGGGCAGGCTCGAGGCGAGGGCGCTCGGCACGTTGCGTGCGTATCGCACGCGCGCACGGCTCGAGGTTCGCAAGCTCGGCGAGCACTTCGTGTTGAGCGCCGAGGGCGAGCACTGTCAGACGCCCGCGTCGTGCCAGCGTGCGACACGGCTGATGTGGCTCGATCGGCAGCGTTTTCGCGTGCGTCCGGTGCGCTCGGCGAGCGTGCGCAACTGCCTCGGTCCGGCCTGGTTTCCGCATGTCGAGGTGATCGCACCAAACCTCAGCGCGCGCTGGCGCCGCGTCTTGCAGCGCGACCTCGCCCTGGCTTACGTCGACGGCGTGATGTCCATCGACGAGCATGTGACGGTCAATGATCGCGACCTCGATGCGCCGTCCATGCCACCGCGCCTTTTTCGCGAGGCGCAAGCGCAGATCAAACTGAGCGTAGAGGGCGGCGAGTTCATGTCCGAAGGCCAGTCGCTCTGGAACGCGATCAAGACGCAGGACGGGTCGACCGAGCTGCCGTCGGCTCCGCCCACCGATCCGCTGTGACCCGCAAGCGAACGCCCACAAACAAGCGCATCTGGTTGGGGGTGTCCATCGGCGTCGGCGTCGGCGGAGCGCTCGCGGCGGCAGCGATAGGCTTGCTCTCGTCCTTGACCGTACCTGTACCCAAGGTGGCGCCGGTGCACCTTGCGGAGGCCGGTACAGCCGCGGCCGATCTCGACGCGGGGACAGGTGGAGATGCCGTCAATCGCCCCGTCGAGCCGCGCGTCCCGGCGCGCGCGCCGCAGCAGCTGCCCGTGTTGACCTCCGTGTACGAGTGGCCACGCGAGCCCGAGAGTCCGGTCGGCATCGACGACACGCGGTTTGCCGAGGCGCTGACCGTGTTGTGCGGCCCTCGCGCAGATCGGC
>CAYNOM010000009.1:3907-17672 GCA_964398415.1 uncultured Polyangiales bacterium
GACACGCGGTTTGCCGAGGCGCTGACCGTGTTGTGCGGCCCTCGCGCAGATCGGCAAGTGCGCGCCTGGTACGCGCCCTGGATCTTGCGCGCGGCGCGCGAGCTCGAGGCCGACCCCTTCCTGTTGGGCGCGCTGATGTTTCGCTCTAGCGGCTGCGTGCAAAAGCGCCGGGGTGAGCGCGTCGGGCTCATGGGGCTCGACCCCTCGCTCTACTCGCGCGACTTGCGTGGGGGAAACTACCACTTTCGCGCGTTCGACGGAAAGCACTGGGTCGAGCGCGTGCTGCCTCTGGACCGCTTTCCGTTCGAAGGCGACTTCATCGCGAGTCCAGAATCGAACATCTACTTCGCCGCGGGCTTTCTGCGCGTCTTTCGCGAGCAACAGCGAGGGCTGCGCATCGCGTTCACGCACTCGTCCGAATACCGCCACTACGTCTCGCATTTCGTGTGGGGTGATCGCGTGAAGAGCCACCGCGAAGAGGACTGGATCCTCATCGATCGGCGCCGCCTGCTCGAGTACTACGGAGCGCTTCCGCCGCGACCCCCCATCACGTGGCGTGGCTTCACGCTGGGATGTCCGCTCGATGGCTGCCCGCGCGTCGTCACGAGCACCCTGGGCGACGCGCGGGGGGACGCGCGCGTTCACAAAGGCAACGACTTCGAGTCGACCCAGGGCGAGCCCGTGCGGGCCGTCGCCGACGGCACGGTGGTTTTCGCGGGCGTCGATCTGCCTGGACGAGGGGCTGCATCCAAGATTCCGATCTGGGCGCAGCGCAACGTGGACCCCGAGAGCATGGGGGTCGGCGGGCTCTACGCGTGCATCGACCACGGGCAGAGCAGCGCCTCGGAGCAGCTCGTGTCCTGCTACATGCACCTCGATGCGGCCACCGTGGTCCAGGGGCGCCAAATCAAGCGGGGAGAGCAGGTGGGCAGAGTCGGCACGAGCGGCATCAAGCAATCGCGCCCGCACCTGCACTTCGAGTTGCACGCGAGCGATGGCGTGCACGCGGCGCTCGAGTTGCTGACGGGGCTGGCCATTGGGACACCTGTGCTGCGGCCTCCCACCGTTTTGGGGGAGCCGACCACCGACGAGGCCACCAGCGATTAGCGGCCTGAGGGTGGCGCGGCCTTGACGGGCCGTCTTCGGTTCGGTACGCGCTTTTCAACATGGTTCAGCGCACCCTTCTCGCGACGCTCGGCTGTCTTCTCTCACTCGCCTTGGCCACGCCATCCGAGGCCCAGGCTCCCCTCGAGGACTACGACACGGTCGTCAATCAAGCGGTGGTCGAGTTCGATGCGGGCAGCTGGGAGGAGGCGCGGGTGCTCTTCCGGCGGGCCCACGAGATCGAGCCGAGCGCTCGCACTTGGCGAGGCCTGGGTCTCACGGCCTATGAGCTTCGCAAGTACGTTGACGCCATCGCCGAGTTCGAGGCCGCGCTCGCCGATCCGCGCAAGCCGTTGACTCAGAAACAGCGCTCTCAGGTGCAGGCCCTCTTGGCGAAGGCCCGCCAGTTCGTGTCGGTGTACCGGATCAGCATCGAGCCAGGTGGGGCCGATGTTCTCGTCGACGGGCAGGTCGCCGAGCTGAAGGAGGGGCAGCTCTATCTCGACCCGGGCACCCACACGGTGGTCGTTCGCGCTCCTGGCTACGCGGAGGCGCGCAAGGACTTGAGCGTGGAGGCCGGTGCGACGGCCGAGCTCAGCATCCAGCTCGAGGTGGCCGGACAAGAGGATGACGAAACGCGCGAGCCGACTTCGCTGCACGTGGACGACCCGTCACCCAGCAGCTCCAGCAGCGCCCCAGAGGCCGCTCCCGGGCGCAAACGCCTGTGGACGTGGGTGCTGGGCGGCAGCGCCGTTGCGGCGGCCGGCATTGGGGTGGGGCTTTGGGTTGCCGCCTACGGCAAGAAGGGCGACTACGACGACTGCGATCCCGCAACTTCCGATTGCGACGCCATCGCCGACAAGGGCCAGACCCTCGAGCTCGGCTCCTACGTGGCTTACGGTGCGGCCGGGCTCCTGCTCGGGGGCGCGGTGGCCGCGTTCTTCCTCGAGGGACGCTCCTCGAGCTCGCGTGACACCGCGCTCTTGCTGTCGCCCCAGGGCATCGCGCTGCGCGGCCGCTTCTGAAGAGCGGCCGCAAAACGGCTCACTCAGCCGGGGTTGTCGTAACCGAAGCGGAGGCCGAAGTAATGGGCTGCCTTGCGGTCGCCGTAGGCGCCGTCGGACGGGATGAACGCGCCGTACTCGCTGCGTAGCAGCAGGCCCTTAGCGAACTCCCAGCCAAGGTAAGGATCGATCTCGACGCCTGCGTACTTGGCCTCGACGTCGTCTGGCGCTCCCGCGGTGCCAGGCACGAACACGCGGGGCTTGAAGAGCAGGTGCCCCTGTACGCCAAAGTCGAGCCCGGACACCGGGGCGGCCGAGAGGAAGGCCCCCACGCCCGTCACGTTGGTCCGGGTCTGAAACACGTCAGACAGCCCGAGCCACTTGTGGGGCTGAGAGAACCTGTCGGCCCAGCCTTCGTCCTTGCCCGTGGTGGGGTCGTCGCCCGACGCAAAGTGCCCCTCGACCGCCACCCGGATCGTCGCGGGAAGGTTGAACCCGATCTCGGCGTCGACCGCTCCCGCGATGACATCGACGACGGTGGCGTCGTAGGCGCGCTGGCCAAACTGGACACCGCCCTCGATGCGGTAGTCGACCACGCCCTCACGTCCTTTCACGCGCATGCCCACGACTCCTTCGTAGGCGGCCTCCCTGCGCACCGGCACGGTGGCGCCTGGCGCGTAGTAACGTTCGCTGCGCGGGGTCATGATCAAGAGCGCGTAGGGGTCGAGGTGGAGCCTGTCGCTGATCATCGGCCCGAGATCGCCGTACACGCCGAGCATCATCTGATCGCCCGAGGTGACCCGATCGTCGCTCGTGGTGGCCGGATCGTTCGAGCGTCCCTCCCGGAGCAGGGTGAGGAAGGCGTCGACGAAGGCCGCGTTCTTCTCTGCGCCCAGATGAAAGCGCAGACCGTCAAAGGAGCGGCCGGTCTCGTGCCAGTCGTTTGCGCCGATCAGCCACTCGTCACCGTAGGACATCTCGAAGCGTCCGAGCTGCAGGTACGCGCGACTGCCCATCAGCGTGCGGAAGTAGCCCTCGTGGAGCCTGAGCTCGGCGTCGGTGTTTTCGCCAGACGGCGCCCAGAAGCCGCTGCCCTGGGGAACCACGGCGAGGTCGACGCCCAGGCCCTTGCCGAGGGAGAGCGGCGCAGTACGCAGCAACGCCCGTGCGCGATAGGCGACGGCGTCGAAGTCGCGAATCCGAGCGTCAGGCAGCGTCGGCTCGAGTCCCTGATAGTTGCGACGCAGCTCGTAGCGGCTCCAGATCGAGGCGCCGAGCTTGAGTGCCAGGGGCTTTCCGTCTGCGATGCTGCTGCTGGCGGCACTTGGCGCCGCGGCACGTTGATCCTTGGGCGGCTCGCTCACCTGTTCGAGCCACTCGATCTCCGTTTGCGCAGGTTGTGCCTCTGCCGCCGCGGACAGACTCGCGAGGCCAACTGCCAAAAGTCCCGCGGTGATACGCGTGAAGCCCAAAGCTCTCCTCCTTCGATGGATGCGGGAAGCTAGCCCGGCTCGTATGGCTGACAAGGGGAGGAAGGGGTGGTGGACGCGATCATTGCCGACGCAGGCAAAATGCGCTCTGCTGGAGGGCATGGGCGGCGGGTTGTTACAGAAGCTGCAAGCGCGCACTCAGCGCAGGCGCGAGTTGACCGATCTCGAAAGCATCGTCGCGCATCTATCTGCGCTGCTGAACACACGCAGAGGCGGCTCGAGGCTAGATCCGCGCTACGGCCTGCCCGATTACACCGATTTGATCCACGCGTTTCCCACTGGCATCGCGGAAATGTGCGAGGAGATCGCCACGACCATCGAGCGCTTCGAGCCCCGGCTCACGCAGGTGGACGTCGTGCCCCACGATGGACCCCGCGATGGGCTCACGCTGCACTTCGAGGTACGCGCGCGGCTCGCGAGCACGAGCGAGCGAGTGCGCATGCAGACCGACCTCAGCCCGACCGGGCAGGTACGAATTCGCTAGATCCCACCGATCTCACGGCACGTGCGGGGTTTCGGTAGTCTCCGGGTCTGCCTCCGTGCCGACGACGTCGAAGCGGTTGTCCCCCAGGTCGGTGTTCGCGTGGCACAGCCACGGGGTCGCCGTGGCGTTGATGGGGCCGAGAGGCAGCTTGGGATCGAAGGCGTTGAAGCCCGAGTTGGGTCCGAACGGCATGGCGCCGTTTTCGTCCGTACGTGCAGCCCATTGTTGGAAGTCGAAGGAGCTTTGGGTCGCCACCACGGACCGCGTGCCGGTGACGGCGTAGCCCCCTTCGGGCATCCACAGCACGCGGTTGAAGGTGTCGTCGAGCTCGCTTGCCCACAGCATCTGGCTTTGCAGCACGCCCTCGCGGTTAAGGCGCACGAACAGCGCATCGAAGTCTTGGCGGCGCGAGCGAACGGCCCTGCCGACGAGCACGATGTCGCCGTTTTCTCCCTCCACGGCGTGGTGGAAGGTCTCGGAGCTCTCGGGGTCGCCGATGCGACCCTGGGCTACCGGATTCAGGTTTGCGTCGGTCAGCACCCAGAACGCGTCCGTGGCCGACGCGATGGAGAACGTGTCGTGGCGCATGCCGTAGATCAGGAAACGACCACTCGCGAGCGCCAGGATGCCGTGCGGCGTGAGGGAGTAGGTGCTCTGGCCCTGACTATCGAGCCATACGTTGACGGAAGCCGTGTTCCCGGCGCTCGTGAGCGACCAAAGGTTCAGGTAGCGGACGGAGGTCGTGTCGTTGAACTGGTACACACCGTAACCCACCGCCACGTAGGGTTGGTCGGAGTTGGTGGCGCGCCCCGCGAACCCTTCGACGCGCGTCGGCATGATGGTTTGCGTGCACCTTTGGCTGTCCTGCATGGTCATACGCAGGGCGCGATTGGCAATGAGGTCTCCCGAGGACTGCAGGACCACGATGCGTCCCTGCTCTTCGCGCGATGCGCCCTCCGAGCCGATGGCCGCGTAGTTGCCGTTGAACAGTGCGGTGACCTCGTGCAGGTTCGTGTTCGAGCCGCTCTTGAAGGCGTAACGAAACCGCGTCTCGCGGTCGCGTCCGCCTTGCAGCATGCCCATGCTGGGGTTCACGCCATAGCTGCCTACGATCACGTGGTCGCTGAGATCGCCTGCGACATCGACGCCGTACATGTTGGTGGTGTCCGAAAGCAGGATCCGGTCGGACAGCACGCGTCCACTGTTGTCGTCGAGGGTGTCGATGCCGATGCCGTAGCGGCGGATGTGGGAGGCGCGTCCCACCATTACGAGCTGGTTGTCGGCGCCCGGAATGATGCCTGCGTAGTCGCGTAGCAGGGGGTCGCGGCCCGACTTGCCGTAGGGCTGGGCATAGCTCGTCGCCCACAGGTTGTAGAAGCTGGCCTGACAGGTGGTGGGTGCATTGACGGTGAGGGCGTGCGATTGGGCGCCCGCACAGCCCGGGCTACCCGCCCAGCGCACGAAGCGCTGCGCGCTCGTGGTGGTGGCATTGATCGTGACGCTCGTGCCGGAGGGCACCCAGCACGTGCGCAGATTGCCCGTGCCGAAGCCGTTGCAGACGATGTCGCCGCCCGGATTCGTGATGTTGACGCCACCGCTCCCGCTGCCCGCCGCGAGGCCCACGCCCACGCGGATGCGGTACACGGCGATGCATGCGCGGTTCGCGGTGACTGGTGAGAGGGTGAGCGTGAGCGGGTTCTGATCGCTGTCTTGGTCGGTGCAGCCGCTGCCGCTCCACGAGTGGAACTGGTAGTCGGTGGTGCTCGCGGTGGCGGTCAGCGTGACGGCCGAGCCGTAGTTGACCGTGCAGGTTGCGCCGCTGCAGCTCGCGCCAGCGCTCTGCGAGGTCGCTGTGACCGCGCGTCCGCTCGGCGAGCTCGAGCCCGAGACCGTGAAGCGCACGGGCTCGAAGTTGGCGGTGCAGGTGGCGTCGACGTTCTGCAGGGTAAGGGTTGCGTTGTTGCCGGTGCAGGCGGCGTTGGCGCCGGTCCAGTTGACGAAGCGATGGGAGGGTAGATTGGGGGCCGCGCGCAGGGTGACCTGAACGTTCTGGTCGACGGTGCAGGCCGCGTTGGCGCAAGCGTTCTGTCCGACGCTCGCGGAGACGCTACCTCCGCCCGCGGGGCCAACGACGGCCGCGATGTCGTACTGCTGGATGTAGGTGGCGGTGCAGGTCTTGTTTCCATCGATGGCGATGGCGTGGGAAGCTTCGCCCGCGCAGCCCTGGGAGCCACCCCAGGCGCTGAAGCGTGCGTTGCTGGTGGTGGGCGCGGCGTGGATGGTGAGGCTCGTGCCGTAGTCGACGGTGCAGGCCGTGGCGCTGCAGCTCGAGGGATTTCCGGCGCTGGGCGTGGCGATGGAGACCTGCCCGAGGTTCGTGGGCGAGGTGGCGAGGTTGAGGGTGAAGCGGCGCAGCCTGAAGGTGGCGGTGCAGGCGCGGTTCTGCGTGACGCCGTTGAGGGCGTAGGGCCGCGTGGTGCCGGAACAGTCGCCGCTCCAAGTGACGAACTCGTAGCCTGTGTTTTCAGTGGCGTTGAGGGTGACGTTGGTGCCGTAGTTGACGGTGCAGGAGGCGCCGCTGCAGCTTGGGTTGCCCGCGCTCGCGGAGACGCTGACGGAGCCACCGGCGGCCGGGTTTGCAGCGCCTGTGACGGTCACGCGCACGGGCTCGAAGTTGGCGGTGCAGGTGGCGTCGACGTTCTGCAGGGTAAGGGTTGCGTTGTTGCCGGTGCAGGCGGCGTTGGCGCCGGTCCAGTTGACGAAGCGATGGGAGGGTAGATTGGGGGCCGCGCGCAGGGTGACCTGAACGTTCTGGTCGACGGTGCAGGCCGCGTTGGCGCAAGCGTTCTGTCCGACGCTCGCGGAGACGCTACCTCCGCCCGCGGGGCCAACGACGGCCGCGATGTCGTACTGCTGGATGTAGGTGGCGGTGCAGGTCTTGTTTCCATCGATGGCGATGGCGTGGGAAGCTTCGCCCGCGCAGCCCTGGGAGCCACCCCAGGCGCTGAAGCGTGCGTTGCTGGTGGTGGGCGCGGCGTGGATGGTGAGGCTCGTGCCGTAGTCGACGGTGCAGGCCGTGGCGCTGCAGCTCGAGGGATTTCCGGCGCTGGGCGTGGCGATGGAGACCTGCCCGAGGTTCGTGGGCGAGGTGGCGAGGTTGAGGGTGAAGCGGCGCAGCCTGAAGGTGGCGGTGCAGGCGCGGTTCTGCGTGACGCCGTTGAGGGCGTAGGGCCGCGTGGTGCCGGAACAGTCGCCGCTCCAAGTGACGAACTCGTAGCCTGTGTTTTCAGTGGCGTTGAGGGTGACGTTGGTGCCGTAGTTGACGGTGCAGGAGGCGCCGCTGCAGCTTGGGTTGCCCGCGCTCGCGGAGACGCTGACGGAGCCACCGGCGGCCGGGTTTGCAGCGCCTGTGACGGTCACGCGCACGGGCTCGAAGTTGGCGGTGCAGGTCTTGCTGACGATCACGTCGAGCAGCGCGAGCGTGCGGCTGTCGCCCGCACACCCGCTGTCACCCGACCAGCCCATGAAGCGGTGACCGTCGAGGATCGGCGCGACGAGGGTGACGTCGCTGCCCTGATCGACCACGCACACGCCATTACTGCACATCGCGAAGGCAGCGGTCGACGACGCGGCCACCGTGCCGCTAGCGCCGCTGACGTTGCCGATCACGGCGATGCCCGCGACGTAGCTCGCCGTGCACACGACGTCGCCGCCTGCGACCACGCTGACAGATGCGCCGCTCACGTCCTCGCAGCCCATCCCCGCGAAACCGGTGAAGCGATAGCCGTCGACCGTGGGCGCGCTGAGCACCACGGTGCTGCCCTCGTCCACCTCGCAGCTGCCTGCGCTGCACTCGGCGAAGGCGTTCGTGGAGCTTGCGGTGAGTGCGACGGGCGCAGGGGTGCCGCTGCTCGTGCCCCTGACTTGCACGCGGCGCACGTAGCTTGCCGTGCAGGCGACGTCGGCGTCGATGCCAGTCAGCGTCAGCGAGGCTGCGGTGCCGACACAGCCCTGGTCGCCGCTCCAGCCCGCGAAGCGATAGCCGTCGAGTGTGGGCGCCGTGAGCTCCACCGTGGCGCCCGGATCGACCGAGCACGCACCGCCCGCGCACAGCGCGTTGGGTGAGGAGGACGAGGCCGTCACGTTGCCGCTGGCCCCTTCGACGCTGCCTGCCACTGCGAAGCTCTGCACGTAGCCGGCGGTGCACAGTACGTCGTTCTTGCTGGCCGTAACGGACACGGACATTCCCTCCGCGTTCTCGCAGCCTGCCCCCACGAAGCCGGTGAAGCGGTAGCCGTCGCGCGCATCGACCGACAGCACGACTATGCTGCCCTCGTCGACGACACAGCGCGATTCACTGCAGCTGGCGAAGGGCGCACTCGAGCTCGCGGTGACGTTCGTGCCTTCGGCCGCGCCCTCGACCACCACGCGCTTCACGTAGTTGGCGACGCACTGGATGTTCGCCTTCACGTTCGTGAGCGTCAGCGTGCGTTCGATGCCCACGCAGCGCTCGTCGCCGCTCCAGCCCGTGAAGCGATAGCCCTCGACATCTGGGGCGCTGAACGTGACGGAGTCGCCCGCCTCGATCTCACAGCTTGGGCCCTTGCAGTCGCCCGTCTCGACGACCACCTCGGCGTCGACGCCCTCCGAGTCGCCACTGGCCATGACCACGACGCCGCCCCCATCGATGGACGGCTTCGGCCCCGCATCGGCCGTGGCCGAGCTCATGCCCTCGCAGTAGCCGTCTCCGCAGCTGAAACCGGTGGGGCAGTCCCCGTCCTCGACGCAGGGAATCTGATCGCCCTCCGTGGAGCTCTCCGCGGAGCAGGCGGTGAGCAAAGCGCTGAGCGCGGCGAAGGCCAGGAGCTTCTTCGTCATGGGGATTCCTTGAGGTTTTCGGCGTCGGGGGGCGCCTGAATCAGACTCCGCCCGCGGCGGTGTACGCGGCGAGCGGTCGATATCTACCCCAAGGCGGGCTGTAGTGCCTCAGGGCTCGGTCACATACCTGTTCAGCAAGGTGTCGGGCAGCACACCAAAACGAGCGATCTCAGCGAACGCGTCGACCGTTTTGCGAGGTACGCGCCGCTTCTCACGGTCGTCCTTGTCCACGGCGGTCGAAGCTCTCGTAGTTGTCGGTGAGCGTCCAGTAGAAATAGCCGCGCACGTCCGCGCCGTTCTCGATCGCCTGCTGGATGGCGTGCAGGTTCTGCACCAGGAAGCGCGGCCCGGTGCCATCGTCGTCGGGGTCGACGGCACCATTTTCGGTGATTACGACGGGCAACCCGAGGTCCTGATTGACCCAGCGAATGAAGCCCTCGAGCTTGGTCGGGTCGTTTGGAATCTCCTGAAAATCGAGGGGATTGGCCGTGAACAGCGGCGAGAGGCCCGAGAGGATCGGCACCGCGGCACCGAACAAGAAGCTCGAGACCTTCATGCCGAAGTAGTAGTTGACCCCGATGTAGTCCATGCGGCCGACGAGGTCGTCGCGCGTCACGGTGTTGCGATCCATCTTGGGGTCGTACTTGCCGAGGGCGACAGCGTTGAGATAGGCGCGGTTCCAAAGATAGTCGATGTTGTCCGCGGCCTTGCGATCGTTGGCCGAGCCCGGATCTTTGGGCTCGATCGGAACGAGCGGATACACGACGCCCACGAAGCTCGCGGCACCGTCCTCGTCGGCATCGACCGTGTCGTGCAGCTTGATCGCGTCGTAGATGCGCGCATGGGCGTCGATGAGCGCGTTGAACACCACCTTGGCCTCGTCGATGGCGAGGCGCACCGCTGGGGGGTGGGAGCGCTGCTCGCTCGGCTGCACGTAGCCGAACAGCATGTTCTGGAGCGGCTCGTTGAGCGTCGCCCACCAGTCGACGTCGGCACCGAACTCCTCGGCGCAGAACGACGCGAACTTCACGATCTCGCGCAGCGTACGATCGCGATCGAGCCAGCCTCGGGGGGAGCAGGTGTCGACATTCGTGTGGCAGCCGGCAGCGTCGTGAATCCAGCTCGGCAGAGAGTAGTGGTTGATGGTGACGAGAGGACGCATGCCGCGCGCCCTCAGCGCGTCGAGCATGGCGTGGTAGCGACGCACGGCACCCTCGCTGGACGCGGCCTTCAAGCCCGCAAAGCCCTCCACGTCGTCAGTGGGATTCGGGAAGATGCGACTCCACTCGATGCTGAAGCGCAGCCCGTTGTGGTGCATGTCTTCATTCGCCCGCGCGATGTCCTCTTCGGCCAGCTCCCAGAAGCCAGGGCTGACGACCGAGGGGTTCTGACCCGACAGATGGGCGTTGTCGTCGTTCACGGTGACGGGGGAGGTCGTGAACACGTACCAATCGGAGTTGGGGTCGTCGCACTGGCCCGGCGGCAGGGTGGGGCAGCCCATGTCGGACTGAAAGCCCGCGATGGCGCTGCCGAACACGAAGCCCTTCGGAAAGGCGCGACCCGGCGGCGGCAGCTCGCTCGGGGCCGCATCGGTTTCGGCGTCCACCCCCGTGCCGGTGGTCGAGCCGCCCATGCCGTCGCCGCCGCTTGCTCCGGCGTCCGGGGTCGCACCGTTCGCATTTCCATTCGCGCGCATGGCCGGGTTCGTTCCGGCCGAATCGGTCGAGCAGGCGCTCGCGACGAGCAGGACGAGCAGGTAGGCGCGAGATGTGGACGCGAAAAACATGCGCCGGACTCTTACAGACACACGCGCTGGACCACAAGAGGCTACCCGGCCCTCGGCGTTCCAAACGAAGCGAAGCGTGAGATGGCTCCACGCAAGCGGGCTTTGCACGACGGGTGTCGGCCCGGCCCGCGTGGGACAGCGCACGAAATCGCGGTTTCAAGCCGAAGGCGTGCCGAGGTAGGCCGGCTTTCTGCCGATCATGATCAGCGCAGGATGGCCGGGGATGCGCCGCGGTCCGTCCGAGCTCTCGACGGGCAAGAGCGCCCACAGCTCGCGCGCTTCTTCGAGATCGAAGGATTGGGCTGCCACGATCGACAGAAAGTACGTGCGCAAGATGGGCTTCGCCCACTCTGGCAGCGTCGTGCGACGCGCGAAGTCGTCCGCCGTCCAGTAGCCGCAGGCACGGTCGACATCCATCACGAGCAGCTGACCGCCGGCCGCGAGCACGCGGTAGGCCTCACGCAAGAGACGCGGCTTGTCTTCGACCTGCTTCACCGGCCCGGCGCAGATCACCGCGTCGAACGTCGCGTCGGCGAAGGGCACCTCGAGGGCATCGCCGAGCTCGAAGCGCACGCGGTCGGCGACGCCCTCGCGCTGCGCGCGGGCCTTGGCCCGTCGCACCATGGTGGGCGAGATGTCGATGCCCACGACCGACACGTCGGGCCGCGCCTTGGCCATCAGCACCGCGTGCTGGCCGCCCCCCGAGCCGAGGTCGAGAATGCGTCCGCCACGTGGCACGTGGTGAAGCACTCCGCCGTGCAGGTCGGTCTCGAGGGCTTCGACGACGGCCTTCGAAATCCAGCGGTCGTAGACCTCCCAGAATAGGTTGGGAACAGGCGTAAGGTAGTTGAACAGCGACACGACGGATCCTCGTAGGGTCCCCATCTGGGGAAAATGACGATAGGACCGTTCGAGCCGCGGGACAAACGGCGAAACGCTGGCGTGTCGCCGCAGGCTGGGCCAAGTTCGCTAGGTCGATGCTCGGAGGGAGCTGCTTTGGTTCAGTCGGACGTCACGCTCGTGGCTTCTTACGAGGATGAGTACACGCGCATCGGCCTGCGTGCCGACGGCCTGTTGTGCTTCTACGCCGTGCCGGGAATGGTCCTCACTTTGGAACGTGCCCAGTGTCTTTTGCGTGCGGGGTTGACCCTGATCGGCGGCCAACCGCGACCCACGTTCGTGCACATGGAAGAGGTGGCGCGCGTCGATCGTGAAGCTCGGGCCTATTTCGCGTCCGACGAATACCTGACCCTGTGCAGCCAGACGGCGTTGATCGTGGGCTCACCCGTCAGTCGCGTGATCGGCAACTTCTTCGTGGGCCTCAATCGCCCCAAGTATCCGATTCGCCTCTTCAATGCCGAGCCCGCCGCCATCGCCTGGCTCAAGGGGTACGTGCAGTGAGCAGGGAGGAGCGCATCGAGCAAATGCTCGGCCTGGTGTTGGAGCTGGCCCAGGGCAACCTCGAAGCACGCCTCGAGCCGAGCACCAGCGCCGACCCCCTGGATGGCGTCATCGAGGGGCTCAACATGCTGGCGGAGGAGCTGTCTGCCTCGACGGCGGCGCTGAAGCGCTCGGAGGCTGGCTTTCGCTCGCTCCTGCAGCGCTCTCCGGACGCCATCCTCGTGTATCGCGGGCAGCGCTTCTTGTATGTCAACGAGGCTGCGCGCGTGCTGCTCCACTGCGAGCACGAGGGCGAGCTGTTGGCAGAGAGCCCGGAGCGCCTGTTGCGCTTCGAAGCAGACACCGCGGCGCTCGAGCGCCTGCAGGTGATAGCCGGCAGCGTGCCACCCCCGGCGTCGCGCGAAGCGCGGCTCTTCGACCGACGGGGAGAGGCGCTCGATGTCGAGGTCGCGTCGATGACCGTCGACTTCGACGGTGAGCCCGCGACGCTCGCGATCCTGCGCGACATCTCGGCGCGCAAGCAGTTGACGGCCAAAATCATGGACATGGACCGCATGATCGCGGTGGGCACGCTCGCGGCTGGCGTCGGTCACGAGATCAACAATCCGCTCGCCTACGTGATCAGCAATCTCGACTACGCCGTCGAGCAGCTCGCGGAGCTTCGCGCACCACCCACGCAGTCGGTGACCGAGGCGCTGCGCGAGGCGCGTGAGGGCGCAGAGCGCATTCGGCGCATCGTCCGTGATCTGAAGACCTTCGCGCGCGCCCAGGAGCCGCTCGAAGAGGCCGTCGACCTCGAACCCGTGATCGAATCGGCGATCAACATGGCTTTCAACGAGATTCGCCACCGGGCCCAGCTTCGGCGTTGCTACGGCAGCTTGCCGAAGGTGCAGGGCAGTGCGGCGCGCCTCGGCCAGGTTTTCTTGAACCTCCTCGTCAACGCGGCCCATGCCATTTCCGAGGGTGCGGCGCGCGAGCACGTGATCTCGGTGCGCACGAAGACGCTGGGCGAGCGCGCCTGCGTCGAGATCGCCGACACGGGCGTGGGCATCGAGGCCGCGCTGATTCCGCGCTTGTTCGACCCCTTCTTCACCACGAAGCCCGTCGGGCAGGGCACGGGGCTTGGGCTATTCATCTGCAAGCGCATCATCGTGCAGCATGGCGGCGAGCTTCAGGTGCAGAGCGAGCTCGGCAAGGGCACGACCTTCAGCATCCTCTTGCCGAGGGCGGTGAGCGAGCACGCGCCCGCAAGAAAGCCGACTTCGAGCGCACCCCCTTCGGCGAAGCGCTTCAGGGTGCTCGTGGTCGACGACGAGCCTTCGGTGGGGCGTAGCCTCAAGCGCGCCTTGAGCCGTGACCTCGACGTGGCCGTCACGACCGACGCGCGCGAAGCGCTCGATCAGCTCTCACGCGGCGCAGATTTCGACGTCGTGGTCTGCGACATCATGATGCCTGAGATGACCGGAGTGGAGCTGTATGCCGCCGTGCGCGACGTGCGGCCCGAGCTTGCGGCGCGCATGCTCTTCTTCACGGGGGGAGCGTTCACGCCGTCGGCTCAGGCGTTCGTCCAGAGGATGGCGGGTCGCTGTCTCGAAAAGCCACTCGACATCGGGGAGAT